>NZ_CP032999.1:327604-428356 GCF_005080725.1 Buchnera aphidicola (Sarucallis kahawaluokalani) | reverse complement strand
CAACGTCAATACTTGCATGAAAGTTATGTATCATTCAACTTTAGTTCTTGTATGAAATTAAATTATATCATCTAACTGCAGTAGTTTTTAATATTTTAAAATGAAAAAATATCTTTCATTTAATATATCTATTATTATATATATATTACATTAATTTTCAATAGATAATTTTTTTATTTTCAAGGTATGTTTTTTTATGGTATATAATATAGTTTTAGTTGGTTCTACAAATGTTGGTAAATCTACATTATTTAATCAATTAGTTGGAAAAAATATTGCTATTGTAAATGATGCTATGCATTTTACTAGAAATCGGAAATGTGGTATAATTAGTTTTCAGGAATTTAATATTACAATTTTTGACACTGCTGGTATTGATGTATGTAAAAATATCAGTATACTATATAATCGTATTTTAGAGCAAACATTTTTTGCAATTCAAGAAGCTGATTTAATTTTCTTAGTTTTAGATGTAAAAAAAGGTGTGTTTGAAGAAGGGAAAATTTTAATACAAATGTTGCGAAAGTTTTCAAAAAGAATATTTTTGATATTAAATAAAATTGATCAAGTGAGTAAAAATCAATATCAATATCATGAATATTATTCTTTGGGAATTAAAAATATTTTTTTAATTTCTTCGTTAACAGCATATGGTATCCCACAGTTAAAAAAATATATTAAACGTTGGTATATGAAGTTTGTATTGATACAAAAAAGTAATACTAATGATATCACAGATAAGGTAATAAAAGATATTTCTGTTGCTATTATTGGCAGACCTAATGTAGGGAAGTCTACATTATTTAATAAATTATTGCAGAAAAATAGGTCTGTAGTTTATGATGAACCAGGTACGACTCGAGATAGTGTTATAGATTCTATTGTATTAGATCAAATAAAATATACTATCGTAGATACTGCAGGTATAAAAAAAAAAAATTATCATTCTATACAATCTTTACCTATATTAAAAACATTTCAATCTATTGTAAATGTTGATATTTGTATTATAATTTTGGATAGTTATGATGGATTTACTAAAAATGATATGTGGATTTTAAATATTATTATTCAATCTGGAAAAAAAATATTAATTTTAATGAATAAATCAGAAAAATTATCTATATTAAAAAGAAAAAAACTGAAAAAGGATTTATTATACAAATATAAATTTATAAATTTCTTTGATATTCATTTTATTTCAGCTTTATATAATCAAGGCATTCGAAAAATATTTTTTTTAATATCTCAATTATATAATAAATGTAATAACGCGTTGCGATCTAGGCAGCTTACAGAAATTATGTATCAAGCGTTACAAAAATATCCTCCGAAAATGGTGAAAGGTAAGCAAATTAAATTGCAATATGCACATCCCGGAGGGTATAATCCATTAACGATTGTAATACATGGTAGTCGATTATTATATATTTCTAAGGATTATAAACGTTATTTAGAATGTTTTTTTCAAAATCATTTGAATATTTCAGGTCAAAAGATTAAAATTATCTTTAAAAATAAACATAATCCGTATATATAATATATACTGAATATAGTTAGTATTTTTAATATATATTTATTTTACATCAGGTATTTCAACTTCTATATCTGTATTTAAATTAATGATTTTTGCCTGGCATGCTAAACGACTATAATATTCTACACCATATGCTTTATCTAATACATCATCTTCTTTTTCTGTAATTTCTGATAATGCGTCATATCCTTTACGGATAATACAATGGCAAGTACTACAAGCGCATGATTTTTCACATGCATGTTGCATATGGATGTTATTTTTTAAAGCAATATCTAAAATTGTTTTTCCGATAGTCATAATAAAACTTTTTTTTTTTGGTATTAAATTTTTATTTGGTAGAAAAATTATTTTTGACATATTACTATCCTGTGTTTTTATATTTTATATATAAAATTATTTTTATTTTTTTAATATTTTATTCCTGAAATATTTGAATTTTATTTTATTGAAATATATCAGGAATGAATTACTTATTTTTTTTTTTTATAATCTTGAATTGCTGCTTTGATTGCATCTTCTGCAAGAATAGAGCAATGAATTTTTACTGGAGGTAAATCTAATTCATTAGCTATAGTAGTATTTGTAATTTTTTCTGCTTCATCTATTGATTTACCCTTAATCCATTCAGTAATTAAAGAACTAGATGCAATAGCAGAACCACAACCATATGTTTTAAAACACGCGTCTTCAATAATACCTTCATCATTAACTTTTATTTGTAATTTCATAACATCTCCACAAGCTGGAGCACCAACTAATCCACTACCAATTTTTTTTGATTTAGTATTTTTAAATGATCCTACATTTCGAGGATTTTCATAATGATCAATAACTTTTTTACTGTATGTCATATTTATTTTCCTAATTTTTATTAATTATGTTGCCATTTTACTTTATTTAAATCAATCCCATCTTTAAACATTTCCCATAATGGAGATAATTCTCTTAGTTTTTTAATGGCATGATGAATAGTATTGATTGTATAATTAATTTCATCTTGTGTTGTAAATCGACCTATGGAGAATCGAATAGAACTATGTGCTAGTTCATCTTGTAAACCTAATGATTTTAATACATAAGAAGGTTCTAAGCTTGCAGAAGTGCATGCAGAGCCTGAAGAAACGGCTAAATGTTTTAATGCCATAATTAAGGATTCTCCTTCAACAAAATTAAAGCTGACATTTAAGATGTGTGGAGCACTATGTTTTAAATTTGTATTTAAATATATTTCTTCAATATTTTTAATACCATTCCATAAAATATCTCTTAACTTTAATATTTTTATTGTATCATACGAGAGATTCTTATTTATTAAATTACATGCAGTACCCATACCGACAATTTGGTGTACTGGTAATGTTCCGGATCTCATACCTCGTTCGTGGCTACCTCCATGTATTTGTGGTGTTAATCTAACTCTTGGTTTTCGTTTTATGTATAATACACCGATACCTTTTGGGCCATAAATTTTATGTGCGGAAAATGACATTAAATCAATATGTATTTTTTGTAGATTAATAGGTATTGTACTTATTGCTTGTGTTGCATCTACATGTAGTAAAACATTTTTATTACGACATATATTTGATATTTTTTTAATATCCTGCATGGTTCCAGTTTCATTATTTACGTACATAATTGAAACTAGTATTGTGTGTTTTGTAATATTTTTTTCAAGTTCATTGAGATCAATGATACCATTTTTTTTTGGATTTATATATGTTACAGAGTATTTTTTTTGTTCAAGATATCGACATGTATCCAATACAGATTTATGTTCAGTATTACTTGTAATAATATGTTTACCTTTATGACGGTAAAAATCACAACAACCTTTGATTGCAAGATTATTAGATTCAGTAGCACCAGAAGTAAATATGATTTCTCTTGCATCAGCATGAATCAATTCGGCAATTTGATCACGCGCGATATCTACTGCTTCTTCTGCGGTCCATCCAAATTGGTGCGATCGTGATGCGGGATTTCCAAATGTTCCATCATGTGTTAAATAATTTATCATTTTTTTAGCAACTTTTTTATCTACTGGAGTTGTTGAAGCATAATCTAAATAAATCGGAAATTTCATTTATTCACACCTTTGAAGTAAATTTTATAACAAAAGATTTTTCATTTAAGTTTTTATGTTTGATAAAAATATAAAAATATAAATATATCGTTTCATATGTTTTTATTTTAATATGGTGTTATATATTGAATTGAAAATATATTTTTAAATAATCCAAAATATTTTTACATAGACTAAATATTTTTAAATTAGTATAATATTATTAATGTTAAGGGATGTAACTCAATTGGTAGAGTATCGGTCTCCAAAACCGAAAGTTAAGGGTTCAAGTCCCTTCATCCCTGTATGAATATAAAAATATTTTTTAATAAATTTTTAATTACAATAATTTTTATTAAATATCACAATAATATCATGTTTATGATTGAGATTGAAGATTATGCCGATATATCGTTCTAAAACTAGTACTAGTGGTAGAAATATGGCTGGTGCTAGAGCATTATGGCGTGCTACAGGCATGCAAGATAATGATTTTGAAAAACCTATTATTGCAGTGGTTAATTCTTTTGCACAATTTGTTCCGGGGCATATACATTTACAGGATGTAGGAAAATTAATTTGTAATGTGATTAACAAATCTGGTGAATCTGTAGCTAAAGAGTTTAATACTATTGCTATAGATGATGGAATTGCTATGGGACATCAAGGTATGTTATATTCCTTACCTTCACGTGAATTAATTGCTGATTCGATTGAATATATGATTAATGCACACTGTGTGGATGCTATGATTTGTATTTCTAATTGTGATAAAATTACTCCAGCAATGTTTATGGCTGCTTTAAGATTAAATATACCTACTATATTTGTTTCTGGTGGTCCTATGGAAGCAGGTAAGGTAGATATAAATCATCACAATAAAATTAATTTAGTTGATGCAATTAGTAATAGTGCCAATCCTAATATTTCTAATAAGCATGTATATGATATTGAAGTATCAGCATGTCCTACTTGTGGTTCATGTTCTGGTATGTTTACTGCAAATTCTATGAATTGCTTAATAGAAGCAATAGGTTTAGCATTACCTGGTAATGGTACTTTATTAGCTACACATGTTGATAGAAAAAAGATATTTATTGAATCTGCTAATATTATCTCACAAGTGGCGAAAAAATATTATCATGACAATGATATATCTATTTTACCTCGTAGTATTGCAAGTAAATTTGCTTTTGAAAACGCTATGCGTGTAGATATTGCTATGGGTGGATCAACAAATACAATTTTACATTTATTAGCTGCTGCACAAGAAGCAAATGTTGATTTTACTATGAAAGATATTGATCGCTTGTCCCGTACTACTCCTCACTTATGTAAAGTTGCTCCTAGTAGTACTATCTATCATGTAGAAGATGTACACCGCGCAGGTGGAGTGATGAGTATTTTAGGTGAATTAAATAATATAAATTTATTACACAGTGCTGTTATTAACATTTTAGGTCTTTCTTTGAATGATATGTTAAAAAAATATAATATTAGAGAAACTCAAGATCAGAATGTGTTAAAAATGTTTCGGGCGGGTCCAGGTGGTATTAGAACAACGCAACCATATTCTCAATCATTTAGGTGGGATATGACTGATAATGATCGTAAATTAGGCTGTATTAGGTCATCTGAATTTGCTTATAATCAAGATGGTGGATTAGCAGTATTATATGGTAATTTAGCTAAAGATGGCTGTATTATTAAAACTGCCGGGTTAAATACAGAACAGTTAACTTTTACAGGTCGTGCAAGAGTTTATGAAAGTCAAGATTCTGCCGTACAAGCAATTTTAAATAATAAAGTTTGTGCTGGAGATGTTGTTGTAATTCGTTATGAGGGACCAAAAGGTGGTCCAGGTATGCAAGAAATGTTATATCCTAGTACATACTTAAAATCTATGGGATTAGATAAATTTTGTGCTTTAATTACTGATGGTCGATTTTCTGGTGGGACTTCTGGTTTGTCTATTGGGCATGTATCTCCAGAAGCTGCTAATCAGGGTTTAATTGCACTTGTTAAAGATAAGGATGTTATACATATTGATATTCCAAATCGATTGATTCATTTAGATATTACAGAAATAGAATTAAAGAATAGAATACAGGAGGAAAAGTACCATGAAAAATCCTATCAACCTAAAAATCGTGCACGTAATGTTTCATTAGCATTAAAATTATATTCATTATTTGCAAATAGTGCTGATAAAGGTGCAACTAGAAATAAAAAAAAAATTAATACTTTATTTAAGAATAACTTTATCCATTAAAGGAATTTTTTCATTTTATTTTTTACAGAGGAATATCATAAATATGAAGAATTATTTTAATATATTGAATTTTCGTAATCAAATAATACAATTACAACAATGTAAATTATTACATGAAAAAGTATTTCAAGGTGTAATTGATATTTTAAAAAATAAAAAAATAGTTATTATTGGTTGTGGTGCGCAAGGATTAAATCAAGGATTAAATATGCGTGATTCAGGATTAGATATTTCGTATGCATTAAAAAAAGAAAGCATTATGAATAAAAACCAATCTTGGAAAAATGCTATAGATAATAATTTTCCAGTAGGTGATTACGATTGTTTAATTCCAGAAGCAGATTTAGTTATTAATTTAACGCCAGATAAACAACATTCGCAAGTTATTGCAAATATACAACCGTTGATGAAAAAAAATTCTATTTTAGGTTATTCACATGGTTTTAATATTGTAGAAATCGGAGAAATTATTCGGAAAGATATTACTGTAGTAATGGTAGCACCAAAATGTCCGGGAACTGAAGTACGTGAAGAATATGTTAGAGGATTTGGTGTTCCTGCATTAATTGCTGTACACACTGAAAATGATCCTTTACAACAAGGTCTAGAAATTGCTAAAGCATGGGCATTTTCCATTGGTAGTCACCGTGCAGGGGTATTACAATCATCATTTATTGCTGAAGTAAAATCAGATTTAATGGGTGAACAGACTATTTTATGTGGATTGTTACAATCTAGTTCAATTGTTATTTACGATTATTTAATTTCACATGGTTATACATCGAGTTATTCAGTAAAATTATTACAGTATGGATGGGAAATTCTTACGGAAGCGCTTAAGCATGGTGGAATTAATTTAATGTTAAGTCGTTTATCTAATGCTGCAAAATTTCGAGTATGTGAGTTGTCAAATAATCTGAAAATAATACTAAAACCATTATTTGAAAAACATATGGATGATATTATTTCTGGAAGTTTTTCTCGTAATATGGTGATAGATTGGAATAATCAAGATAAGAATTTATTCACATGGCGTAAAAAAATTCAATATACTGCTTTTGAACAAGCTGCTCCATCTAACGATATGATTTTAGAAATTGAGTATTTCCAAAAAGGTATTTTGATGGTTGCAATATTAAAAGCTGGAGTAGAATTAGCTTTTGAAACTATGTTATCTACAGGTATTAAAGCAGAATCAGCTTATTATGAATCTTTACATGAATTGCCTTTAATTGCTAATACAATTGCTAGAAAACGTTTGTATGAAATGAACTTAGTAATATCTGACACAGCAGAATATGGTAGTTACTTATTTACAAAACGAGCGATTCCAATGTTAAATGATTTTATTAGAAATATTCGTCAAGAAGATATTGGTATGGTTTATCCAAATACTAAGATTAATAATATTCAATTAGAAAATCTTAATCAAGAAATCTATAATCATGATATTGAAAAAATTGGTAGGAAATTAAGAAGTTATATGAAAAATATGAAAAGCATTTTAGATTCTTAAGTTATATTTTATTTTCAATCAAGGGTTGAAGTATTTGATATAAACACAGAATATTTTTGAGTATGTTTAAAATATAATGAGGAAGAATTGAATACTAATAAGATCATTACATGAATTTTTGGAAAAAGAATTAAAATAATAAATTTTTTATATTTATTTTTATTGATATATTTTATATAATAAATTAATTTATCAATATGTACTTTTCTATAAATATTAAAATATATTTTTAAAATTAATTTCATAAATATAAGATATTTTTTATGAGTATGAAAATTGATTTTAATATATGATATTTAAATATAAAATAGGTGATATGGTAATTATTTTTATTTAACATCACTTATAAAGAAATATTTTTTTTGAATAGAATATTCGTAATAATATCATAAAAATTATTACGTATATTTTCTAAGATTTGTTTAAGATATGATCAAAAATTGGTATTATTTAGATAACAGAAAATTTTTTATATAAATTATTAATACACTTAATCTTTTAGAATATAATATATAATATGTATTTTTTTTATAATGCAACTGGTATTATTTTTAATATTACTAATTATAAATATTTTTAAAAATATGTACGATTATTATTTTTTATCTTTATAATATTTTTAAAAATTATTTTTTTTTTTACAATAGAATTATTATTTGAAATATTTTTCTTATATATATTTTAAATATTATTTTTTATAATTTTATAAATATGATTTTTATAATATTAAAAACGTATAGCATAAATATTTATCATAGTTTATATTAATTTTTCATATTATTTTTGATGATATTAATCTTTAAAAATATATTAATAACATATAATAAAATATTTTAAATTTATATAATATTTTTTTTAATGTAATATATTATTCATAGTTAGTTTATGTGTTTATTATGTTTAGCATAATATACATGTTGAAAACAATTGTAAAAATATTATATTAAGTGAGTTTAATAATTTATTTTTTTTATTAGGTAAATACCTAATTTTTTATATATTATAAGATTTTATCGTAAGGTATAATTATAATTATTTTTTATTGCATGCTTTTGATATATTATTAAGTAATTTTTCTTAGTAAATATATTGATAGATATTTCAAATAAATTGATTATATATTTTTATAATAAAATATTTAAATAGTCATTATGGATTTAATATATATATCGTTTATTCATGATGAAATTACTAAATTTTAAAAACATGATATAATAATATTTTTAAATATATATATATCAATTTTTTATCAAGGAAACAGTTTATGTGTAATACATTAATTAGTTTAACAAACAAAAATTTTGATAGTATTGTGCTAAATGATCAAAAACCAGTGATTGTAGATTTTTGGGCGGATTGGTGTGGACCTTGTAAAATTTTTGTTCCAATTTTAGAAGAAATATCAAAAGAATATAAGGATTTATTAATAGTTGCGAAAGTAAATGTGGATGATTGTAAAGAAATTATGTTAAAATATTCTATACAAAGCATACCAACATTATTATTTTTTAAAAATAAAAAATTGATTGAAAGAAATTCTGGAGTGATTTCAAAAAGTGAAATAAAAAAATTATTAAGTGTGCATTTCAATATTTAATGATTTAAAATATTTTTATGATTATTTAAACTGCTAGATATTTTTTGAGTATCATGTTATCATTATGATTGAAATATTTATATGTTTTATAAATTTAAGTTAGATTTTTTACTTTCCTCTCTTAAGATACTCCACCTTTTTCTATTTTTATAATTTTTTATAGTTAATATTAGTTTTTATTAAGAAACAATATTTATGAATCTTACTACACTGAAAAACATGTTAGTTTCTGAATTAATTATTCTTGGTAATAAGATCGGGTTAGAAAATTTAGCCCGAATGCGTAAACAAGATATTATTTTTACTATTCTTAAACAACATGCAAAGGGTGGTGAAAATATCTTTGGAGATGGAGTATTAGAAATATTACAAGACGGATTTGGTTTTTTACGTTCTTCAGATAGTTCGTATTTAGCTGGACCAGATGATATATATATATCACCTAGTCAAATTCGTAGATTTAATTTGCGAACAGGTGATACCATTGCGGGTAAAATTAGACCTCCAAAAGAAGGCGAAAGATACTTTGCGTTGTTAAAAGTGAAAAAAGTGAATTATGAAAAACCAGAAAATGCACGTACTAAAATTTTATTTGAAAATTTAACACCATTACATGCTAATTCTCGTTTGCGTATGGAAAAGGGTAATGGATCAACTGAAGATTTAACTACACGTGTTTTAGATTTAGCTGCTCCTATAGGAAGAGGTCAGAGAGGGTTAATTGTTGCTCCTCCAAAAGCAGGAAAAACTATGTTACTACAAAATATTGCTCAAAGTATTGCTCAAAATCATTCGGATTGTGTATTAATGGTATTATTAATTGATGAACGACCAGAAGAAGTAACAGAAATGCAGCGGTTAGTAAAAGGTGAGGTGATTGCTTCTACGTTTGATGAACCTGCTTTAAGACACATTCAAGTAGCGGAAATGGTTATTGAAAAAGCTAAACGTTTAGTAGAACATAAAAAAGATGTTATTATATTATTAGATTCAATTACCAGGTTAGCACGAGCGTATAACACAGTTGTACCTGCTTCTGGAAAAATTTTAACAGGAGGTGTTGATGCTAATGCCTTACATAGACCAAAACGGTTTTTTGGATCTGCTAGAAACGTAGAAGAAGGAGGAAGTTTAACCATTATTGCTACCGCTTTAATTGATACCGGTTCTAAAATGGATGAAGTAATCTATGAGGAATTTAAAGGTACAGGTAATATGGAATTATTGTTATCTAGAAAAATTGCCGAGAAAAGAGTTTTTCCAGCTATTGATTATAATCGTTCTGGAACTCGTAAAGAAGAATTGTTAACTTCTTCCGAAGAATTAAAAAAAATGTGGATTTTGCGAAAAATTATTCACCCAATGAATGAAATTGACGCCATGGATTTTTTGATTAATAAACTATCTATGACAAAAACTAATTATGAATTTTTTAATATGATGCAACGTATATAAATTTATTCTTGCAGTACATATCATAGTGAATATACTTATACATATAAGTATATTCATTAAGTATTGATGCTATCTCAATTGAATTTTTTATACGTGTTTTTTATCATAATGATATTTTTTTATAGCGCTCGTAGCTTAGTTGGATAGAGCACTACCCTCCGAAGGTAGAAGTCACAGGTTCAAATCCTGTCGAGCGCAATGATATTTTATATATGATATAATATATTTACTAAATATAAGAAATATGTTATTATAATTCTAAATTTTTAAGTATAATTTTTTCGTTTTTTGGTGACTATAGCTCAGTTGGTAGAGTCCTGGATTGTGGTTCCAGATGTCATGGGTTCGAATCCCATTAGTCACCCAATTTATTTTTATAATGTTATATTCCGGCGAATAGCGCAGTTTGGTAGCGCAACTGGTTTGGGACCAGTAGGTCAGGGGTTCAAATCCTCTTTCGCCGAATTTATTTTTTATGATGATATAATAAATTGTTTAAATGAAACCTTTTCATCACCTTGTAGATAAAATGATTTTTCTAAAATGTGCCAAAAATTCTCCTGACTTCTATTACAAATCCAATTTTTATTCTGATAACTAAAGTGATATCCATTTTTTTTTGTAGCCAACCATATCTGTTTTAAAACTTCTTGTTTAGTAATGATGATTTTACTTTGATTTTCAAATAATATTGTCATAATTTGATGATTAACTTCATAATCTATATCGTGTTGACTATTAAAATGATCGAGATAATTTTCAATATTTAATAAAACAGTGTTATATAAATTGTGAAATTGTATATTTTTTATATACATAAAAATTCCAATAATTTAATAAACTATAAATATAATATTTATTATATTAATATATAACATATTTTTGAAATACTGCTATTTTTGATTTGTGTAAAATATATTATGTTAAATAAAAATAAAAAAATATATTTTTCTAAAATGCATGGTTTAGGAAATGATTTTGTTATCATTGATGGAATCTATCAAGAATTTACATTATCTTGTAAGTTCATACAAAAAATGTCTGATCGATATACTGGAATCGGTTTTGATCAATTATTGCTTGTAGAGAAGGCAAATAATATACGTTATGATTTTTATTATCGTATTTTTAATGCTGATGGTTCTGAAGCAGCTCAGTGTGGTAACGGAGCAAGATGTTTTGCATATTTTTTGTATTTAAAAAAAATTTCTCAAAAAAAAAAAAATATTCTTGAAACGAAGAATAGTAATATTGTTATTCAATTTATTAACAAAAGTAATATTATTGTTAATATGGGTAAACCGTTATTTAATGAAATAAATATTCCAAAATTTAAATATGAAAATTTTCAATTAACTACAATTAATTTTAATAACGATTGTATTACATTTGGAGCAATTTTTATTGGTAATCCACATGTTGTCATAATAGTTAATAATATTAATGATTGTGATATAAATAATATTGGTATATTTTTCAATACTCATAATAAATTCCCAGAAGGTATTAATGTTAATTTCATGCAGGTAGTATCTTCAAAGCATATATTGTTACGTGTATATGAACGTGGAGTTGGTGAAACTAAAGCTTGTGGTAGCGGTGCATGTGCTTCTGTTGTTTTTGGTATTATTCAAGGTATTTTACATAATCAAGTTGTTGTTACTTTACCAGGTGGAGATTTAGAAATTACGTGGAATGGATTTTCGCATTCTGTTTATATGAAAGGACCAGCTGAACATGTATATGATGGATGTATTAATATGCAATTTTTATAGTCTTAGTTATTGATATTGATAAAGTATTTTATATCAAATGTAAAATATTTTATATTTTTGTTTTGATATGATATATTTCAAATAAAAGATGACGGTTCAATAAATAAGGAGGTATTTTGTCTGATTTTAGTAAAAATTGCAATAAAAATAATGTAGTAAATACGTTCAACAATGAGAAAAAGTATATTGATCGTACAACAATAAAATTTAAGAAAGTTATTATAGCATTGTTTTCAGCTGGATTAGCTACTTTTTCGATCTTATACTGCGTACAACCTATTTTACCGACTTTTTCAAGTGAATTTCATTTAACACCTGCACAAAGTAGTCTTTCTTTATCAGCTGCTACTGCATCTATGGCAATTGGTATGTTATTTACAGGTTCTTTATCAGATACTTTTGGTCGTAAAATAGTTATGAGTACATCATTATTATTAGCAACTTCATTAACTATTCTGTGTTCTGCTATGCATACTTGGATAGAAATCATTACTTTGCGAATGTTAACTGGACTTACGTTAAGTGGTGTTGCTGCTGTAGCCATGACTTATTTAAGTGAAGAAATGCATCCTGATGTATTACCATTTGCTATAGGATTATATATTAGTGGCAATACTATCGGGGGTTTTTCTGGTAGGTTTCTAAGTAGTGTATTAGTAAATTATTTTTCATGGGAAAAATCACTTCTAATTATTGGATTAGTTTCTTTAACTGGTTCTTTATTATTTTTATTTTTATTACCTAATTCAAATAATTTTAATAGTATTTCTTTGAAACCAAATAAAATTATGCATAGTTTTTTTTTACAATGTAATGATCAAGTTTTATCTGTATTATTTTTTATTGGTTTTATTTTAATGGGTAGTTTTGTTACTTTATTTAATTATGTTGGTTATCGATTAATGATTAAACCTTTTTTTTTAAATCAAGTAGTGATAGGACTGCTCTCTATAGTTTATTTAACTGGTGCGTATAGTTCACCTAAAGCTAGTGAATTTATTGTATTATATGGTCGTAAAAAAGTATTAATTTATTCTTTATTAATGATGGTGATAGGTATTTTTATTACCCAGTGGAATATTTTAGTTTTTATTATTTTTGGATTAATGTTATTTTCTAGTGGTTTTTTTGCTGCACATTCTATTTCAAGTAGCTGGATAGGTTATCGATCGAAAATAGCAAAAGGTCAAGCTTCTTCATTATATTTGTGTTGTTATTACCTTGGATCGAGTATATTAGGTACTTTTGGTGGTATATTTTGGTCTATTGGCAACTGGGTTGGTATTTCAATTTTTATTGTTATGATATTGTTATTTGGTATGAGAATTGTATATCGTATTAATATTTCTATGGAATAAATTGATATTAATAAGAAATTTTGATGTTAATGAAATATCTTTACATGTATATTATTTTTTTTTTTTTTATATTATTTATATATTTTATTTATTTGACGTATATATCAAATCGATGATTTTTTGTAGGAATAATATAATTTGGTTTTATATTTGCTAGATAATTTGATTTTTTGGGTCGTTTTACAACAACTTTTTTTTTAGCAAATGGTAAACATGTTAAGAGTAAATTATCAGCATCTGTATCATAACCGACTATATTTTGGATTGTTCTAATTTCTTTTTTAGATAATGATTTTTTTCGCGTAGGAAACATAGGGTCCAGATAAATGATATCTGGTTGTTGGATTTTTAATTGATGTATATTCAAAGTTGTATTATATATTAAATTAATATTTTTTTTAATTAATTTTTTTATATCATTATTTTGAAGACCTCTGACTAATCCATCATATAACAGAATTGATAAAATTGGATTTCTTTCAATCATAGTTACTTTATATCCATAAGATACGAATATAAAAGCATCTTTTCCTAGACCTGCAGTTGCATCTAAAATATTTAAATTAAATGTATTTTTTATTTTTATTGCTTGTATCATTTTAATTTTTTTATCTAATTTATATAAATTTATTTTTTTGATATTAAAATCAACCCATATATTCTTCTTAGAATTAATTAAGTTATTTTGTAATTCAATACGATGAGGTTTAATGATTAATGATATTTGAGAAGTATGATCATGTTGTATATTCCATATTTTTTTAATGAAAATTAATTTTTCTGGATTAGCATAATTGATAATTTTAATTTTGAATATCATATGTTTATTAAATTTTAATGTATTATGATGGACATATTATTAAACATAGTTTACGATATTATTAGCGATGCTATATAAAATATATACAATATTAATGTATATGATGAAAATATATTGATTATAATTTATGAAATTATATATTATGATATTTATTTTTTTATTGATAGTCAATTGTTTTATAATAAAAAATCAATTTATAAAAAGTAATTATTAAACAATTTTTATAATATATTTATATCAAATAACGAATATTTTTATGTAACCTACAAATTAAGTTTATATTATGCGTATTAATACTTTTCAAGCTTTCAGCATGAATTCTATGTGTAAGGTAAAAATTTATACTATTGTAAATATCAAATATCATAAGATAAAAGATGTTTCTAAAAAAAAAATACAAAAAAATGTATCTATTTCATGTTTACATACTTTTAAAAAAATTTATGATAAAAATTTTACCTCTTTTTTTTGTGATATTATGAAAGGATGTATAAACTCTATATATAAGATGAGTGATACTATTTCGAATATAATACCAAATCAAATTGATATTATGAAATCTAAGTTAAATAGTTTGGGTTTAATAAATATCTTGAATAAATCAGTTAAAGTAGTAAAAAATATTTTTTCTTTTCAACGAAATATTTCAAATATTTTTACAAAAAATAATCATTATTATAAAATATATCTAAATATAAAAAAATTATTTCAAAAATTATATATTTTTCATGCAAATCAATATTTTAGTTTTATAGATTTTCCATATCTATCTGGAATAGATAATGTTTATTATCATATAGATAATAATCATATCCGAATTGATCGAAATGTTACTAATCTTTCTAAGATAAGTGTAATATTTTTACAAGAAAATATTAAAAAAATGAATTGGGTAACTGTAGATGCAAGGCATCAAATAAGTAATATTGATGATTTAAGTAAAAAAATTTTTCATGATGCTCAGAATTGTACAAATATTTTTGGATCAAATATTAAGATACCCACGAATAACGGTATAATTATTGATGGTAAATATTTATCATCTGAACTACATTATAGTACTTTAGATAGTTTAAAACAATTTATTCCCAATACTATACTAAGAAATTTAGTTTTATCATGTTTTCAACATGATTTAACTAGTCAGCCTTGTTTAGAAATTTTTTATCATTCTAAAGAAATAGAGCATTTTAAACCAGAAAAGGCTGCAGTATTTTATGTTATACAAACAAATCAAGACAAGACAATAACGTTAACAGTAACCTATTTAGGTCGTTTAATTAAACTTGTAGCACGCAAAACAAGTCAACAATATACGAATTTTGGTGCTCGGGCTTCAATTATTTTATCTATAGATGAATTACCCAAAATTCAATATTTTAATTTTATAAATTAAGAAAAATATAAATATTATATATTTGAAATACTATAAGTAATTCAGCCCATAAATATATGGGCAAAACATCTTTTTTTTTGTATTTTAAAATTCTGTTTTGAGTAATTTTATGTTTAGAAAATATAATGTAATGTTTTATCAGCGATCAAAAATTATGAAAAATATTCGTGATTTTTTTGTTAAAAAAGGTATTGTAGAAATTGAGACTCCGATATTAACAAAATGTACAGTAACAGATAATCACTTAATACCATTAGAGGTACCTTATCATCTGAATGATTCCTTGCAATCAAATATGTGGTTAATTACAAGTCCAGAACTTCATATGAAAAGAATTTTATCACGTGGAATGGGATCTATTTATCAAATTTGCCATGCGTTTCGTGATAAAGAAATTGGAGATTTACATAATATTGAGTTTACTATTTTAGAATGGTATCAATTGTTTTATAATATGTTTGATATGATGGAAGTGGTTGAAGTTTTTTTACAGAAAGTATTTTTAATTAAACGTTGTGATAAAATTTCTTATAGAGATGTTTTTAGAAAAATATTAGATATTGACCCAATATGTACTAATATAGAAATATTATATAATATTTTAAAAAAAATAAATTATATGTATGTAATTCATAAAAAAGATACTATATCAGATTTGTTAAATTTAATTTTTTTAATCGCTATACAACCTAAGATTGGTTTACAACGACCAATTTTTGTATATCATTATCCTGTAGATCAAGCTATGCTTGCTAGGGTAAATAAACATGACCATAATATTGCCGATCGTTTTGAAATTTTTTTTCAAGGAATAGAGTTAGGAAATGGATTTTATGAATTAATTGATGAAAAAGAACAATATCGTAGATTTCTTATGGATGACATACAAATTAAAAAAACATCGAAAAGAATTATTGATATGCGTTTTTTACGTGCACTTAAGAGTAGATACATGCCTACTTGTTCTGGTGTAGCATTTGGATTAGACAGAATAATTATGATTATGTGTAATGTACGTAATATTCGTCAAGTAATGTCTTTTACTTTTAAAGATTGTTAGAATTAAAATATATTTAGATTAATAAATTTAATTTTTACCAATAATTTTCACTGCTAATATGTCCTGGTTTTCTTCTTAAATGTTTTTGTAAATTATATTCTTTAATAAGAATAGATTGTGTATCTTTGACCATACCCGGGTTACCGCATAACATTACATGGGATGTATTTGGATGTATGATGTAACCAACATTTTTTTCTATTTTTTTTGTTTTTAATAATTCAGGAATTCTTCCATATAATGATTGGAGGTTTTTTTCTCTACTTGTAATAGTTTGAATAATAATTTTTTTGTTAGGATATTTTTTTTTTGTATTGTGAAGTAATGGTAAATATACTAACTCATTTGTATATTTAACAGCGTATATTAAGATAATAGTTTTAAATTTTTGTAATCCTGAACCATCTTGTAATATGGAACAAAAAGGTCCAATAGCGGTTCCAGTAGCAAACATCCAAAGTATTTCGCATGGTGGAATTTCATTGATAGTAAAAAACCCTGAAGATGTTTTAGAAATTAATAGTTGTTCTCCTAACATTAAATGATATAATTTATTAGACATGATACCATCATGTATTAATGTTATAAAGAATTCTAAATTTTTGTTGTTTGGTGGATTTACAAACGAATATACTTTCTTAATGTATTTTGTTGGAGAAATTTTTATACCCAGTTTTGCAAACTGTCCAGCATAAAATGGTGATATTGGTGCATGTAATATTAATTTAAATAATCTGTCTGTATATTTATGATTTTTTATTACTATTGCGTTTACCCATTTTGTCATATTAACACCTTATGAATACAGTAAAGAAATATTATTTTGTATTGTTTATAATATAAATCGACTTAAATCATCATCGAACATTAATTGATCTAGATGTTTACTAACATAGTCAGCATCGATTATAATAGTTTTATCTTTCATTTCGTTAGCTATAAACGAAATATCTTCCATTAATCTTTCTAATACGGTATATAAACGTCGTGCACCAATGTTTTCCATGATTTCATTTACTTTCCATGATGCTTCTGCAATTTTATATATTCCATCTTTTGTAAATTGAATTTTTACACCTTCTGTTTTCATCAGTTCAACATATTGTGTAATAAGTGCTGTTTTTGGTTCTGTTAATATTTTTTCGAAATCTTGTATATTTAGTGGATGTAAATTTACTCGAATAGGTAGTCTACCTTGTAATTCTGGTATTAGATCTGATGGGTTTGATACTTGGAATGCTCCTGAAGTAATAAATAGAATATGATCTGTTTTGATCATACCATATTTTGTTGATACAGTACATCCTTCAATTAAAGGTAATAAGTCTCTTTGTACACCTTCTCGAGATACGTCGAGACCTGTTGTACCTCTGTTTTTACAGATTTTATCCAATTCATCAATAAATACTATTCCATTTTGTTCAACGGATGAAATTGCTTCTTTTTTTATTGTTTCGAGATTTAATAATTTTAATGCTTCTTCTTCTCGTAAGATTCGCATAGCATCTTTAATTTTTAGTTTCTTTTTCGTTGTTTTTTGTTGATGTAAATTTTGGAAAAGTAGTTGTAATTGATTTGTTAATTCTTCCATCCCTGGTGGAGCCATGATTTCAACACCCATGGGATTATTGGTAATACTAATTTCGATTTCTTTTTCGTCTAATTCTCCTGCATGTAGTTTTTTTTGAAAAATTTTCATAGTTTTTGTTGGTGTCTTTGGTGTACTTTTTTGATCATTTTCTTTAATAGTAGGTAGTAGTATATCTAATATTCTCTTTTCAGCAATTTTTTTTGCCTGATGTTTATTTTTTTTAGTTGTTTCAATTTTAATATTTTTAATTGCGATTTCTATTAAATCGCGAATAATTGAGTCTACTTCTTTACCTACATATCCTACTTCTGTAAATTTTGTTGCTTCTACTTTAATAAATGGTGCATGTGCTAATTTTGCTAATCGACGTGCAATTTCTGTTTTTCCAATACCTGTTGGTCCAATCATTAGAATGTTTTTTGGAGTGATGGCATATTGTAAATCTTTTTTTAATTGCATCCTTCTCCATCGATTTCTTAATGCTACTGCTACGGCTTTTTTTGCTTTTTTTTGCCCAACAATAAATTTATCAAGTTCTTTTACAATTTCTCGAGGAGTCATAGTTGGCATAAAAATAATCCTTGTTATTTTTCTGAATATAATTCTTTAATAGTAAAAATATGATTTGTATATATGCAAATATTTGCTGCAATATTTAGTGATTTTTTAACAATACTACGTGCTTCTAATTGAGAGTTTTTTAATAATGCATAAGCAGCGGCTTTAGCATATGCTCCACCAGATCCAATTGCGATGATATCATTTTCTGGTTGAATGACATCACCATTACCTGTAATAATTAATGATGTATTTTTATCAGCAACAGCTAATATTGCTTCTAATTTTCGAAGTATACGATCACTACGCCAATCTTTTGCTAGTTCTATGGCTGATTTTTTTAGTTGTCCTTGAAATGTTTCTAGTTTTTTTTCAAATAATTCAAATAAGGTAAATGAGTCAGCGGTTCCTCCGGCAAATCCAGAAATTATTTTATTATGATAAAGTGATCGTACTTTCTTTACATTGCTTTTCATAATAGTATTTCCTAGTGTTGCTTGCCCATCTCCACCAATTACTACTTTATTATTTAATCTAATACTGAGTATTGTGGTCATAGAACAATCTCTGATTTTAATGTATAAATTAATATATTACATTGATTAATTATAAATATTATTTAATATAAAATTTTAATATATTATAATTATTATTAATTTGAAGAATTATCATTTTTATTTTAACATAAATTTTAAATTTATTTTTATTGTATTATATGAGGTTTTTATGAAAAAAGGTATTCATCCTAAATATCAAAAAATTATTATTACGTGTTCTTGTAGTAATGTTATTGAAATTTTTTCTACCTATAATAAAAATACTTTAAATGTTGATATATGTTCTAAATGTCATCCTTTTTACACTGGAAAACAAAGAAATGTAATACAAGGGGGTCGTATTGAGCGTTTTAATAAAAAATTTTTATAATTAATATATAATATTTTAATTATTATTATATTTTTTTTTGGAGCGGGAAACGAGATTCGAACTCGCGACCTCAACCTTGGCAAGGTTGCACTCTACCAACTGAGCTATTCCCGCTTTAATAAATTTTACGACTACTATATAGTATATAACATATTTTATATAAACTGCAAGTAATTAAGTATGTTTTATATGTTTTTTTTTATAAAAAATTTTTTATAGAACTTTAATTCATTAATAGCATTATAAATATCAAATAGTGCTATATGTTGATTTTGTTTTTTATGTTTTTGGAATATCTGAGGATACCATCTTTTTATTAATTCTTGAATTGAACTAACATCAATATGTCGGTAATGAAAATATGATTCTAATTTTGGCATATATTTTAGTAAAAATCTTCTATCCTGACTGATAGTATTACCACACATAGGTGATTGTTTTTTTGGAACCCATTGTTTGATAAAATTTAATACTTCTTTTTCTGCTTTTATTTCATGATAATTGCTATTTTGAACTCTGTAATATAAATTATTTTTTTTGTGTGTTATTGTATTCCATTGATCCATGGATACAAGAATTTTATCATTTTGCATAATTGGTATACATGGTCCAACTGCAAGAATATCAATGTTTTTGTTTGTAATAATCGTACTAATTTCTAATATACGATGTTTTTCTGGATTTAATCCAGTCATTTCTAAATCTATCCAAATTAAATGATTTTCGTTAATCATTGTTATTATAATATTTTTGTATACAGAATTTTATGTATATTATTATATAATAACAATGATTTTAAAATTATTTTTATATGATATATTGTATTAGATGTTTATTATACTTTTTGTATGTTAATTTTTTTTATTTTTTTTGCTTCTGGAATATCATATTCGAATGATATTTCTAGTAATCCCGTATTTAGTTTTGCTTGATGAATTTTAATTGGGTGATTTAAATTAAATTGCATAGAAAAATTATTGTTTTTAATTCCTTGATGTACATATTTTATAGTTTTTGTTTTTTCGTTATTTTTTTTTCTCATTCCGGAAATTTTTAATTGGTTATTTTGAATTAAAACATCTAATTCATTTTCATGATATCCTGGTACAGTAATTATTAATAAGTATTTTGTATCATCACATTGAATAATGTCATAATCGGGTAATTCAGATAATGGTTTTTCTCCTGTTAGTGTACTAAATATTTTATCAATTTGATTAAATCGATTTGAGAAAATATTGTTTGACAACATTGGTGTGAAAGAAATAGTATCATATGACATAATAAATTACCTCAGTATGTATATAATATGTTAATTGTTATATTTAAAGAATTTTTTAATTTATTTTTTATACTTTTTATCTGATAATATGAGGGGTAATATATTTTTTTCAAGTTTTATATTATATTTTTAAAAAATAAATTTTATTATATTACAAGGTTGAACATATTATGAGAAATATTGTCCCTACGCAGACTACTGCTTGGAAGAATTTAAAAAAACATTTCCAAGATATGCAAAATATACATTTAAATGATTTATTCCGTAAAGATAAATATCGTTTTAAAAATTTTTCTTTTTTTATAAAAGATAAATTATTGGTAGATATTTCAAAAAATAGAATTACATATACAACATTAAAAATATTATTAAGTTTAGCTCAAGACATGCATTTATCTGAAGCAATTCAACAAATGTTTTCTGGTAAGAAAATTAATTGTACTGAAGACCGTGCAGTATTGCATACTGCTTTACGAAATGATTATCATAATCCCATAATTTTAGATGGAAATGATATTATGCCAGAAATTTATGCAGTCTTAAAGAAAATAAAATTTTTTTCAAATCAAGTAATTAACGGTCAGTGGAAAGGATATTCTGGAAAGAAGATTACAACTGTTGTTAATATTGGTATAGGAGGTTCTGATTTAGGGCCAAGTATGGTTACGAAGGCTTTGAAAGCATATAAAAATCATTTAGATATTAAATTTGTATCGAATATTGATAGTACAGAGTTATTTCATTTATTTAAAATTATTGATTTTGAGACTACAATATTTTTAATATCATCTAAAACATTTACTACACAAGAAACGATAGTCAATGCTGAAACTATTAAAAAAGCTTTTTTTAAAAAAGCGGGATGTACTAAACATATGAATCAGCATTTTTTTGCAATTACTATGAATACAAATAAAGCAAAAGATTTTGGTATTATTTCAGATAATATTTTTAAAATATGGGATTGGGTAGGCGGGCGTTATTCAATATGGTCTGCTATGGGATTATCAATAGCATTAGCTGTAGGATTTAAAAATTTTAAAGAGTTATTAAATGGAGCATATGCTATGGATATGCATTTTAAAAATACCACTTTTGAAAAAAATATTCCTGTTTTATTAGGATTGATAGGAATCTGGTATAATAATTTTTTTTATTCTGAAACAGAAGCTATTTTTCCATATGATCAATATTTAAATCGCTTTCCTGCATATATTCAGCAAAGTAACATGGAGTCTAATGGAAAAAACGTTGATCGTAATGGTAATACAGTATCTTGGCAAACTGGTCCGATTATTTGGGGTGAAGTTGGAACAAATGGGCAACATTCTTTTTATCAGTTGTTACATCAAGGAACAAAATTAATTCCTTGTGATTTTATTGCACCTATATTATCTCATAATTCTATTCAGGATCATCATGAAATTTTATTGTCTAATTTTTTTGCGCAAACACATGCTTTAGCTTTTGGAAAATCTTTTTATAATGATAGTAGTTGTTTTTTTTCTGATATCAAAAGCGTAGATAGTGCATTTATTCAGAAATTTAAATGTTTCTTAGGAAATCGTCCTAGTAATACATTGTTATTTAAAAAAATTGATCCATATTCGCTTGGATTATTAATTGCATTATACGAACATAAAATATTTACTCAAGGTGTAATTTTTAATATTTTTAGTTTTGATCAGTGGGGTGTAGAATTAGGAAAGAATATATCTAATAGTATTTACAACACTTTAACCAATAAAAAATATGAATTAGATTATGATAATTCAACGCAGGGTTTATTAAATTTTTATAATAGTGTACGTCATGCAAAGTAATATATTATATGATAAGTTTAATAGTATTGTAAATAAAAAATTTGTAATTTTTGTTATGGGACCTACTGCATCAGGTAAGTCCGCATTAGCAATGCATTTACGAAAATATCTTCCTGTTGAACTTATTAGTGTCGATTCTGCATTAATTTATAAACATATGGATATTGGAACTGCGAAACCTAGTAGTATAGAATTATCAAAACATCCACATCGTTTGATAAATGTAGTCGATCCCGGAGAGTGGTATTCTGTATCAAATTTTCGTCGCGATGTTTTACAGTCAATTCAAGAGATTTTTTATATGAATAAAATTCCATTATTAGTCGGTGGTACAATGTTGTACTATCATATTTTATTAAATGGTATATCAGCATTACCTAAAGCAGATTTAAAATTACGTAGAAAATTTTTATATTGTAAAGTACTAGGAGATAAAAATTTTTTGCATAAATATTTATCTATTATTGATAGTGATGCAGCAAAGATTATTCATCCTAACGATATTCACAGAATTATTAGAGCATTAGAAGTATATTTTATTACTGGTCAAAAAATGAGTATATTAAAAAAAAAAACATCTAATGTTTTTCCTTATGATGTAATACAATTTGCTGTAATACCAGATAAATTATGTTTATATAATAAGATAAAATATCGTTTTTACAATATGTTGCATCAAGGTTTAGAATTTGAAGTACGGAAATTATTTTATAGAGGAGATTTAAATATAGAATCTCCAGCAATACGTTGTATCGGTTATCGTCATATGTGGTTATACTTATTACATGAGATTAGTTATAACCAGATGATTCATGATGCAATTATTGCAACACGTAAATTTGCAAAGAAACAAATGACTTGGTTAAAACGTTGGCCGAATGTACATATTTTATGTGATAAAAAGTTAAATTTGTTAACTGAAAAAATATTATATTTGGTATATCGTAGATATTTATATACTTTGGTTTAATATTTTTATATTGTATGATTGGTTTTTGTTTGATAAATAAATAAGTATAAATATATTAATGAAATTACATGGAATATATGGTTTTTCTTTTAAATATTTTTTATATTACACTTATTATATGATTTAATATTTTATTATATATATATATATATATTAAATCATATATAAATTTAATTAACATAATTTTTTAGTAACATAATAGTAAAATTATTTATTATAAAATTATAATATAAAAATGAATTATACTAATGAATAAAAATATATTTCAGACTGTACAAATAGATGCACCATATCGAAGTAATCCAGCAGCAACATTTTATGAATTATGTGGAAATAAAAAGATATCTTTATTATTAGAATCTGCTGAAATAAATAAAAAATATCAATTAAAAAGTATGATGATTATAGATACAGCAGTACGTATTACTGCATATAAACAAATCGTAATTTATGAAGCTATGACAAAAAATGGTCAGAATATATTAGATCAAATACATACTGTAATTCCAAAAGTAGTAAGAATTAGTTATTATAAAAACACAGTTAAGTTGATATTTCCAAAAAATGATTTTAATGTAGATGAAGATGTTAAATTACGTTCATTATCAGTGTTTGATGCTTTTCGATTTATTTTTCAATTAGTTAAAGCAAAAGAAAAAGATCTTGATGCAATTTTTTTTGGAGGATTATTTTCATATGATTTAATTAATACATTTGAAATATTACCTAAAGTAAAAGGTTGTTATAAATGTCCAGATTTTTGTTTTTATTTATCAGAAGTTTTGCTAATTATTGATCATTTAAATAAAAATAGTATGATTCAGGGTAGTATTTTTTTTAAAGATTTTTATGAACAAAAAAGAATTACTGATAGATTGTATAATTTACAAAAAAAGTTATATAATGATCCTACCAATATTCCATGTAATACAATTCTTCCTTCAAAAGTGCAAATTAGTCTGAATGATTTAGAATATCAAAATGTTGTAAAAAATATGCAAAGATATATACGTCAAGGCGAAATATTTCAAGTTGTACCGTCTAGAAAATTTTTTTTATCATGCCCATATCCTTTATTAGCATATTATACTTTAAAATTGAATAATCCAAGTCCTTATATGTTTTTTATGCAAGATACGGATTTTACATTATTTGGAGCTTCTCCAGAAAGTTCATTAAAATATAATCCTATTACACGTAAGATTGAAATTTATCCTATTGCTGGTACTCGACCAAGAGGATTTGATCTATCAGGAAATTTAAATTTTGATTTTGATAGTCGAATAGAATTGGAAATGCGTACTAATCATAAAGAATTATCAGAGCATTTGATGCTGGTTGATTTAGCAAGAAACGATTTGGCAAAAATTTGTGTTCCAGGAACAAGATTTGTTTCTCAATTAACTAAAGTGGACCGTTATTCACACGTTATGCATTTAGTGTCAAAAGTAATTGGTGTTTTACAATATGATTTAGATGCATTACATGCATATTCTGCTTGTATGAACATGGGTACTTTAACTGGAGCACCAAAAATGAGAGCTATGGAATTAATTTATGAAGCAGAAAATTTTAAACGAGGTAGTTATGGTGGTGCTATTGGTTATTTTACTGCTTCAGGTGTATTAGATACATGTATTGTGATTAGATCTGCATATGTAGAAAATAATATTGCTACTATACAAGCTGGTGCAGGTGTAGTTTTAGATTCTATACCAATAGAAGAAGCAATTGAAAGTCGTAACAAAGCGCAGGTTGTTTTAAATTCTATTATTCAATCAAATTATCATAAGGATATATTATAAATTATGTCTAAAGATATTCTTCTAATAGATAATTTTGATTCTTTTACATATAATATTGTTGATCAATTGAGAGCAACGGGAAATAATGTAATTATTTATCGTAATACAGTGGATATACAGATTATTTTATGTACTTTATCAAAACTGAAACATCCAGTGATATTACTATCTCCTGGACCTGGCCAACCAAAAAACTCTGGTTGTATGTTAGATTTATTACGTTATACAATTGGCAAAATACCAATTATTGGAATTTGTTTAGGACATCAAGCTATTGTGGAATATTATGGTGGTACTGTAGAGTACGCAGGAGAAATCATACATGGAAAAACATCGTATATTTATCATGATCAAAAAGATATGTTTTATAATTTACCTAATCCATTATTAGTAGCAAGATATCATTCCTTAATTTGTCAGAAAATTCCAAAAAAATTAATCATTAATGCTTTTTTTAATAATATGGTTATGGCAGTTAGAAATAACAAGGATAAGATTTGTGGGTTTCAATTTCACCCTGAGTCGATTTTGACGACACATGGATGTAAATTACTTGAATCTACTCTTTCTTGGCTAGATGTTATATAATATTTATTATACATATTTTCAAAATAGTATTTATTGTTTAATTATGCATGACATATTTTATTTTTCTGATTTATAGGATTTGACTTGATTTTTATATAAGGCGGATATGTGAGTAAAAATATTGTTGTACTAGGTATGCAGTGGGGTGATGAAGGAAAAGGTAAAATTGTAGATTTTCTGACTATACAAGCAAACTATGTAGTGAGATATCAAGGTGGACATAATGCCGGCCATACTCTTGTGATAGGAAAAAAAAAGATTATTTTACATCTAATTCCTTCAGGTATACTACATCAAAATGTGATTTGTATGTTAGGTAATGGAGTAGTAATTTCTTCTAATAGTTTAATTAATGAAATAAAAATGTTGGATAGTTTAGGTATTTCAGTTGTTGGCCGTTTATTTATATCAAAAAATTGTCCTTTAATTTTACCATACCATATTAAGATGGATGTTTTAAGAGAAAAATTATCTGGTAAATTATGTATTGGTACAACTCAAAAAGGTATTGGTCCTGCATATGAGGATAAAGTTGCTCGTTATGGTATACGAATCTGTGATTTATATAATGAATCTGTATTACAAGAAAAAATAAAACGTGTTCTTGATTATTATAATTTTCAATTTGTACATTATTATAAATCTAAGCCAGTGGAGTATAATATTGTTTGGGAAAATATTTTATGTGCTCAACGTATTATCAAAGATAAAATTAAAGATATACCAACGATTTTAAAAAATGCAGATCGTGATCAGAAACGTATTATTTTTGAAGGTGCTCAGGGAGCTTTATTAGATTTAGATCATGGTACCTTTCCTTATGTTACTTCCTCTAATAGTACCCTTGGGGGGGTATTTACTGGATCAGGTGTTCATATAAACCAGATAAATATTATTATTGGTATATTTAAAGCTTATTGTACTAGAGTGGGTTATGGACCATTTCCTACGGAATTAAAAAACGAAGTTGATGATTATTTATGTAACAAAGGTAAAGAATTTGGATCTACTACAGGTCGTAGAAGAAGAACAGGTTGGTTAGATTTAGTATTATTATTACGTATGGTGATGATAAACTCTATTTCTTCTTTGTGTTTAACTAAATTAGATGTTTTAGATGAATTATCAGAAATAAAAGTGTGTATTGCATATGAAAATATTTATACTGCTGAAATTATTAATAATCCATTTGATTACTTAGATTGGAGTATATTAAAACCAGTATATAAAGTTTTTCCTGGTTGGAAAATTTCTACAAAAGGTATTACTGAATTTTCAAAACTACCTTTTTTTGCACAAAATTATATTAATTATATTGAAAATTATATTGGTAATGGTGTATATATTGATATAATTTCTACTGGTCCTGAAAGAAGTGAAACAATTATAGTACGTAATTTATTCAATACAAATAGTATGTAGAATTTTTTAGGAGGAATAGAGCAAAGAAACATCTCTATATTAAATTGTTTTTTAATTTTTTTTATAGGATCAATTGTATATACTTTTTTGGAATACAATGATA
This sequence comes from Buchnera aphidicola (Sarucallis kahawaluokalani), assembly GCF_005080725.1. Classification (NCBI taxonomy): domain Bacteria; kingdom Pseudomonadati; phylum Pseudomonadota; class Gammaproteobacteria; order Enterobacterales; family Erwiniaceae; genus Buchnera; species Buchnera aphidicola. The sequence continues at coordinate 400,433 of NZ_CP032999.1, read as the reverse complement.
TATTGTTTTTTTATTTTTTTTTTGAATGATTTAATGTCAAAATATTGTGCAAAAGGATTTTTAATTTTATGCGTCATTATGAAATTGTACTCATGATACATCCTGATCAAACATCGGAGCAGTTAATAAAAATTATTAATATTTATAAACAATTTATTTTAAAAAATAATGGTTTGATACATCGTTTTGAAGACTGGGGAAGAAGACAGTTAGCGTATTCTGTGAAGAAGTTACGTAAAGCATATTATATATTAATGAATATTGAGTTATCACCTCATAATATTGATCAATTTAAAAAAATACTTCGTTTTGATAATTTTGTTATTCGGAATTTAATTTTAAATGTAAAAAATAAAATTAATTCTATATCACCGATGTTAAAAATTAAAGATGAAAAAAAAGTAGTTAAGTTATAAGATGTTATTAATATGAAAAAAATTTTATAAATGTATTGATTTTTTTATACGGAGTGGTCATGGTTCGATATTTTCGAAGAAGAAAATTCTGTAGATTTACTGCAGAAAAAGTTGTTAAGATAGATTATAAAGATATTTTAACTTTAAAAAGTTATATCACAGAAAATAGCAAAATTGTTCCTAGTCGTATTACAGGTACTTGTTCAAAATATCAAAAACAATTATCTAAAGCAATTAAGTGTGCTAGATATCTTGCATTAATTCCTTATACAGATCAGCATCGATAATTTGACTATATTATAATATGAATATGAAAATTATTTTATTAAAAGATATTCCAGGATTAGGACAATTTGGACATACCGTTGTAGTAAAATCAGGATACGCTAGAAATTATCTTGTTCCATATGGTATGGCTACATTTGCAAATTTTGTTAATATTAAGGAGTTAGATCGTCAAGAAAAAGAGATACAATTACAAGAGCAAGTAGATATCCAAAATGCACAATTACGAATTTTAGAAATAAAAAAAATTACGCCTGTGTGTATATTTTCTCAAGCGAGATCGACAGGAAAGTTATTTGGATCTATTGGTGTAAAGGAAATATTACAAGCAATTAAAGAATTGGGTATATCTATAAAAAAAAACGAGTTAATTATATATGGTGGTTTGATTCGTAAAATAGGGAATTATAATATTGTTTTTCAGCCTTATAAAGATATTTCATGTTATATAACAATTAATATTATTTCTAAAAAATCGTAATTATATAGTTAACGATTCTATAAGTATTATCGATATGTATTTTAGTTATATTTTTAATAAAAAAGATGTATTATTTAAATAATACATCTTTATTTTTAAAAGTCTATTGATTTATAATTTATATTTTATGGTGAAATGATTTATGTGTATTATAGATATAAAAATTTTAGATAAAAGATTATCTGCTTCTTCTTTAAAATATTATACTGAAGGATCGTGTGGTTTAGATTTAAAAGCAATGGTATCTAAAAAAATAAAAATTTGTTCTAATCAAGTAATATTATTACCGTCTGGTATTGCAGTTTTTATTAAAAATCCATTAATTACTGCGATGATTGTTCCTCGTTCTGGTTTAGGTCATCATCATGGTATTATTTTAGGTAATACAATTGGTATAATCGATGCAGATTATCAAGGACAACTAATGATATCTATTTGGAATCGAGGGTTAAAAGATTTTTATATTTATCCAGGTGATAGAATTGCACAGTTAATATTTGTTCCAATTGTTAAACCGATTTTTAATATTGTGTCTGATTTTATACCGACTATACGAAATACTAATGGTTTTGGACATTCTGGTATATAAATATCATATACCATTTTTATGTATTTATTTTATTTGATGGCTTATACTGTTGATAATATTTAACTATTTTAGATAAATCTGTTGGATATATATTATGCTCAGTACAGTATTTAATTATATCTGTAATACTAATCATAGAGATTATTGGACAGTTATATTTTTTTTGTAATTCTTTTTTTGCAGTATATTTATTCGATGTTCCAAATTCTTCACGATCGAATAAAAAAAATATTCCTGAAATACTATTTTGATTTTTTAAAATGTTAATTATTTTATTAGATTTCTGAATGGTTTTTCCTGATGTAATTACATCATCTATAATAACAATTTTTTTTTTATTGTATTTTTTACCAATAATATATCCAATATCGCTATATTGTTTATATTCTTTTCGGTCAAAGAAGTAAGGTACTTCAAGATTATATTTGTTTTTTAAAGCTATTACTGTTGCTGTAGCTAATGGAATACCTTTATATGCTGGACCAAATATAACATCAATATGAACTTTAGATGCATAAATCATATCACTATATATTTCACCTATTTGTAATATATCTGCACCATTATAAAAACAATGTGAATTAAAAAAATATGGACTATAGCGATTTGATTTTAATTTAAATTGACCAAATTGTAAAGCTTGTTTTATAAAAATTAATTGAATGAACTTTTCTTTTTGGATTTTCATGTGTGATTGTTTTTTTTTATGCATTTATTTTATTATCAAGAAACAATTTATATATATATATATATATATAGAATTTTTTTGGCCCTTGCTGGATTCGAACCAGCGACCAAGCGATTATGAGTCGCGTGCTCTACCACTGAGCTAAAGGGCCGGTGCATTTTTTTATTTTACACAATATAATTATTATAGTATAATTATTTTTTTTTGACAAAATTTTTTTTACATGATAATATTATTATGTGTTAATAATCCTCTGTAGTTCAGTTGGTAGAACGGCGGACTGTTAATCCGTATGTCACTGGTTCGAGTCCAGTCGGGGGAGATAAAATACAACATATATTAAATTCAACAATTTTTGATATTGAATAATTTATCGTGTATAATTCATGTTCTAATTTTAGTTTTTTATTTTATGATTATGAAACTTTTGGGGTAAATCCATCGTTAGATAAAGTATCTCAATTTGCCTGTGTAAGAACTGATATAAACTTTAATATTCTTGGTAAGGAATATTATTTTTATTGCTCACTTCCAAATGATTATTTACCTCACCCTGAAGCAATTTTACTAACCGGTATTACTCCTCAATATGTTCAAAAGCATGGTTTAAATGAATTTTTTTTTTCTAGAAAAATTTTTAAAATTTTTAATAGTAGTCATACATGTATTATTGGATACAATAATTTGCAGTTTGATGATGAAATCACAAGAAATATTTTTTATCGTAATCTTTTAGACCCTTATTCTTGGAGTTGGAAAAATTTTAATTCTCGATGGGATTTAATATGTCTTGTAAGGGCATGTTACGTATTAATGCCTCATTGTATTATTTGGCCTAAAAATAAGTTTGGGTTTACTAGTTTCAAGTTAGAAGATTTAGCAAAAAGTAATAATATTAATCATTATGCTCATGATGCTTTATCCGATGTGTATACAACAATTGAAATTATTCGTTTTATCAAAAAAAAAAATCCAGAATTATTTAATTTTTTTTTTAAATATCGATTAAAAAAAAATATTAAAAAACTGATTGATATAAATATTTATCAACCAATGGTTTATATTTCACCTGTTATTGGTTGTTTTAGAAATTATACTACTTGTATTGTTCCGTTATTTTGGAATATGAATAATTATAATAGTATATTATTTTTTGATTTGTACATAGATGTTTCTTTGTTAATACATTATTTACGTGTGACTCAAATTAATGATATTACTATTACAGAATTAAATAATCTCGGTGTTAATTGGTTAAATATTAGCAAGTGTCCTCTTTTACTTCCAGTGAGTTTATTTACTCAAAAGAAATTGTTAAAATGCAGAATTAATTTACAAAACTGTTTACGCACAATAGATATTATAAAAAGAAATAACATATTTTTTGAAAAAATTATGCATGTTTTCAAAAATTATAGTTATAAAAATATTACGAATAATGTAGATTTACAGATATATAATTCTTTTTTTTCTCAGTACGAAAGAAATATTATGCATAAAATACATAGTATAAAGGTAGATCATTGGAAAAAATTTAAATTTAATTTTAATAATCATCAATTAGAAGAAATATTTTTTAGATTACGCGCACGTAATTTTCCAGAATTATTAAATAAATCGGAAAGTATAAAATGGAGTATACATCTTAAAAAAGTTTTTTCAATAGAGAACTTAGATAAATACTTTGCAAAATTACAAAAATTACTAAATCAATATCATTCTACAGATAAAGAGTATATTTTATTATCTGATTTAAAAAAATACGTTGACTCGTTGATTTCAAGATTTATCTTGAAATGATTTATGAAATAAAAAATTTATCATATGTTGTTCAACTTGTTTGATATGTTCTTGATTAGTCATATTAAGGTTGTTTTCATTAATAAAAATTGTTTGTTCTTTTATCCATTTTTTCCAACCTTTTTTTGAAATATTTTTATATATCTTTTTCCCTATTTTTCCAGGATAAAATTGTTCTTCAAAACCTTCTAGTATTTTTTGGTAGTGTTGACAAAATATTTTTTTCATATTATTGTATTTTATTAAAAATATGGATTGTGATAAAGATTTAATAATACATCTTTTATTGGTTTAGGTATACCTATTTTTATATTTTTTTTTAAATTATACCAAATATCATGTTTTTTTTTATAATTTTTTTTTTTTAATATAACATGAATTAATACCATTTTTAATGTGAAATGACTAAATTGATGTTTCATATAATAATATTTTTTATATTTTGTATTACTAATTTGATATTTATATAACCAATATTGCATTTCTTGTAAATTATAAAATTCAGGAAAACAAAATAAATTTTTCCAAATATTTTTTTTATTTCGGTATTCTAAAAAAATATATTTTTTATATTGTAATATGATATAAAAAAAACATTTTTTTTTATTTTTTTTTTTAATAAAATTTATGGATGGTATATTTTTTGCATATACATAAGATTTACATGAATTTTTAATTGGACAAATGCTACATTTTGGATTCTTATGAATACATATTATTGCACCTAAATCCATCATACCTTGATTGAATTTTTTAGTATTGTGAATAGGTGACATATAATTGATGATATTCCACAATATTTTTTCTTGTGTGTATTTATTTATGTTGTGTGTTTGTATTTGATAAAATCGTATTAATATACGTTTTACATTACTATCTAAGATTGGAAAAGAGTAATTATATGCAAAAGATAAAATTGCGTGTGCTGTTGTTTTTCCAATACCTGGTAGTTTGATTAAATCAATAAATTGTTTTGGGAAGTTATTATAATATTTACTATGTATAATTTGTGCAGTTTTATAAATATTACATGCTCGATGATAATAACCCAGTCCGCTCCATAAATATAGTACTTGATTTAGATTTGTTTGCGCTAAAGATTGTACATCTTTAAATATATGTATAAATTTTTTAAAATATGGTATAACAGTTATTACTTGTGTTTGTTGTAACATTATTTCTGATATCCAAATACGATATGGATCATTATTTTTTTGCCAGGGCAAATTATTTCGGCCGAATTGATGTTGCCAATTAATGATTATTTGAGAAAACTTCCAAGGTTGCATAATATAAGTATTTTGTATAATTATAATATAGTATTATATATTGTATATGTATTTTAGGATTAAGAATACATTTTTAAAAAAAGGCGATAAACCGTTTATGGAAAATATCCTGATTAAAAAATTTATTACACCTAAATATAATAAAGCAGGTACTTTTTTGCGTCAAATTCATAGTTTTAATAATCGTTATAGACCTTTAAATAAATATATTATAGAGATATTACAAAAAAATTGGTATACTATTGGTATTAGTTTTAAAAATCGGTTAATTGATTTAGATACAGAATTTCATAAAAAAAAACTACCTATAATTTTAGAAATTGGTTTTGGTTATGGAGAAAATCTACTTAATACGGCTATAAATTACCCAGAATATAATGTTTTAGGAATTGAGGTATATGTACCTGGTGTTAGTTTTTTAATAGAAAAAATTTATTTATTAAACATCAAGATTAATAATATAAAAATTATTGTACATGATGCTGTGGAAGTATTACAATCTATGATTCATGATCGTTCAATACATATAATACAATTATTTTTTCCTGATCCTTGGCCAAAAAGATGTCATCATAAAAGAAGAATACTACAATTAGAATTTATTCAATTAATTCAAAAAAAGCTTATTTATAATGGTATACTACATATAGTAACTGATTGTACATTATATGTACAGCATATTACAAATATTATTAGTAATATGAATAATGTTATTAATCTATCAAATATATTTAATTACGTATATTTTAAAAATATTGTACAAAATACTCGTTTTGGGAAAAAAGCAATTTTAAAAAAAAATAAAATTTTTCATTTAATTTTTCGATTTCAGTAATATCAATATTTACATAAATAACATAATTAGATTATTCAGAAAATTTTTTCCTTTTTGAGAAACATACCAATATTTCTTTGATTGGAAAATATATTTTTTCGATATTGCTTTTTGAATATTTTTACTAATATATTTTAAATTTAAGTTAGTATATAATTTAAAATTTTTTTTTTTAATTGGTTGAAATAATCGAAAAACATTCATGAAGTATTCAGTTGGTTTATCTATATCTTGAATTTTATGTATTTTTTCAACATATTTTTTTTGATTATTATAATATTGATAAATTTTTTTTTTTTTAGTGATACGTATAATATCTCCATTCTTTTGAGTTAATTTACCATGTGCGCCACATCCAATACCAATATAATCTCCAAACTTCCAATAATTTAAATTATGTAAACAAAAATTTTTTTTTTTTGTATATGAAGATATTTCGTATCTTAGGTAACCGGATGTTATAAGTAATTTATTTCCTTGATGATACATTTTCCAAATTTTATTTTCTTTAGGTAGATTTGGTGTTTGATAATAAAAAACAGTGTTTTTTTCTATACTTAATTGATACCAAGAAATATGATTTGGATTTATTGATATAGCTGCTTCTAAATCTGATAAACAATGTTGTAATGTTTGCTCTGGTAAGCCATACATTAAATCAATATTAAAATTTATGTTGGTGTATTTTTTTATTTCTTGTAGCATATTTATAGTTTTTTGCACAGAGTGAGTTCTACCAATAGATTGCAATATTTTTGTATTAAAACTTTGTACACCAAATGATATTCTATTAATACCACATGTTATATAATCTAATATTTTTTCAAGAGTAATATTTTCTGGATTTACTTCAATAGTAATTTCTATTTTTTTTGTTATGGATAATATTTTTTTTATTTTTTTTAAAAAATATTTCATTAAATCATTATGTATTACACTGGGCGTACCTCCACCTATAAAAATAGTATTAATTTTTCGATTGTGTATAACCTGTATATCATTTTTTAAATCTTGAATTAAATGTTTGATATATTTTTCTTGTGAATCAGATTGTAGTAGTTTATATGAATTAAAATCACAATATGGGCATTTTTTTATACACCATGGTATATGAATATATAAACTGAGTGGAGGTATAAACATTTTTACTTTCCCGGAAGTAAAGGGTTTTATATTTTTTTGAATTTTGTTTTTTGAAACCAGCTTTCTAATATTAATGCAGCTGATAAAGAATCAATATTTTTTTTTTTTAATTTTTTATATCCTCCGTTTGTATAAAGTATGGATTTTGCTTCTATGGTTGTTAATCTTTCATCATGTAATTGTACATCAATATGATATTTTTTTTTTAATAATTTAGAAAAAATGATGGTTTTTTGTGTCATTTTTTGTTTGGATCCGTCCATATGTAATGGATATCCTACTATAATTAATTTAGGCATCCAATATTTAATGAGATATGAAATTTTTTTCCAATCAGGAATACCTTTTATAACTTTAATGGAATTTAATGCATGTGCTGTGTATGTAATATTTTGACCAATAGCTGCACCAATATTTTTTGTACCAAAATCAAATGATAATATTAACATAATTTAAGAATGTCCAAAATAAATGGATAATTTATATATATCAATACCTATAATTTTAGATGCCTGTATCCATTTTTTTTTCATTGGTGTATTAAATAATATCGTTTGGTTAGCTGTTGTTGTTAACCAAAAATTGTTTAGTAATTCTTGTTCTAATTGGTTTTTATCCCATGTACAATATCCAAGAGCAACTAATACATTCATTGGTTGTTCAAGCATTGCAATAGATTCCAAAATGTCTCTAGAGGTTGTAATAACAATTTTTTCTGATATTCGAATACTAGAGTAAAATAATTGATTGGATGAATGTAATATAAATCCTCTTTCTTGAGCTTGGGGTCCACCCATAATAACTGCATCTTGAATTTTTGGTCCACATAGACAAGAAGATGTTTTAATGTTTAGTTTTTTTAAAAGGTGTTTTATTTTAAGTGTTTTTAATGGTTTATTTATTATAATACCCATTGCACCTTCTTTGTTATGTTCGCATATGTATATTACACTCTTTTTAAAAACAGGATTTTGTATACCCGGCATGGCAATTAAAAAATTATTTTGTAAAGTATTTTCCACGTAATATGCTCAATAATTAGTTGAATAATATATACTATTTTATATAAATTTATTTTTTATTAAATGAAAATTTTTTATATTTTATATTATACATTGCATGAATTCAATCAATAATTTGTATAGTATGAATGATTTTACTACCTTTCTATACATGTTTTATCTATTATTTTTTATATAAAATAATTATCAAATCGACATAAATTACCGTTAAAAATTAATTTCACCATACCAATTGGACCATTTCTTTGTTTTCCGATGATAATTTCTGCAATTCCTTTTGATGTAGTATGTTCATTATATAATTCATCTCTATAAATAAACATAATTAAATCTGCGTCTTGTTCTAAGGCTCCAGATTCTCTTAAGTCTGAATTAATAGGTCGTCTATCTGATCTTTGTTCTAATGATCTATTTAGTTGTGAAACAGCAATAATAGGTATATTAAGTTCTTTTGCTAAGGATTTTAATGTTCTAGAAATTTCAGATATCTCTAATGTTCTTTGTGTGGATAAATGTGGTACATGTATTAGTTGTAAATAATCAATCATGATTAAATTTAAACCTTTGCTTTTATATAATTTTTTTGCTTTGGAATGTATTTCGTTTGGTGTTAATTGCGAAGAGTCATCTATGTATATGTTGTTTTTATTCAAAAGAATATTAATTGTACTAGAAATACATGACCAGTCTTCATCGGTTAATTTTCCAGTTCGTAAATGATGTTGGTATACTCTTGAAAGGGAAGATAGCATGCGTAACATAATTTGTTCGCTAGGCATTTCTAAGCTAAAAATTAATACTGGTTTATGATATGTAATAGCAACATGTTCGCAAATGTTCATTGCTAAAGTTGTTTTTCCCATAGAGGGTCGTGCTGCAATAATCACTAATTCTGAATTTTGTAATCCTAATGTAATTTTATTAAGATCGATATATCCTGTATCTAGTCCAGTTAAATTATTTTCATTTGGAGAATTAATTATTTTTTCTATTGTAGTTATTGTTTTATCAAGAACAAATTTTATATCTTTAGGGTATTGATTTTTATTTATTATTTTTTGAGAAATATTTAATACATTACATTCTGCATAATCTAAAATTTCTGTACTTGTTTTTCCATTTGTATTATATCCCAGATTTGTAATATTAGTACCGATCGTAATTATTTCCCGTAATATTGCATATTCTTTAACTATTTTTGCATATGCTGTAATATTAGAAATACTGGGTGTATTTTTAATAATTTCTGATAAGTATGAAAATTTTCCTATTGTATCTAACCTGTTTTGTTTTTTTAGTGATGTGGATAAAGTTATTAAATCTATTGGGCAATTATTATTTATTAATTTTTGCATTGCATGAAAAATTATTTTATGTGGTATATTAAAAAAATCTTCTTCAGAAATATGCTGTGATATCATATCCCACTTTGTATTATCTAACATTAATCCGCCTAATATACATTGTTCTGCTTCTAAAGAATATGGAGGATTTTTTTTTATATTATGATTTTTTATTAAAATTTTTTTTTTCATTGATTTACATATTTTTTTATAAAATTTTATTTTTTATAAATTATTTATATTTATTATTTTTATTTAATTTTATTATATATTATATATTGTATATGCATGATATAATTTTTCGTAAAAAACATATTTTAATCAAAATATTTTATATATTTTTATTTTTTATATTATATTTTTATGCAAGGAATAAAAAATGGCGCGTGGTATTAATAAAGTGATTTTAATTGGTAATTTAGGAAAAGATCCTGAAATACGATATATGTCTAATGGAAATGCAATCACAAATATTACTTTAGCAACTTCAGAAAGTTGGAAGGATAAACATACAAATACAATGAAAGAAAAAACTGAATGGCATAAAATTGTATTTTTTGGAAAATTAGCTGAAATTGCAAATGAATATTTACGTAAAGGTTCTCAGGTTTATATTGAAGGCTCGTTACAAACTAGAAAATGGACAGATCAAAATGGTATTAATCGATATACAACTGAAGTGATAGTCAATATGAATGGTAAAATGCAAATGCTAGGTACTAAGTTAGTATCAGAAAAAAAAAATGATTTAAATACTGATCATATCTCCACTCATAAATCTTTAGAATCAGATAATAAAGTAAATGTAGATTTAAAAAATAAACTATTAGAGGAAGATATATCTAACGTAGAATTTGATGAAGAGTTACCATTTTAAATATATACCGTAGATATTCTATTGATCTATATAGATAGATACGAATTGTAATATGATAAAATTTATATATATATAGGATGTGATATATATATGTTATATATTTTTAAATTTTTTTGTATTATGATGTATATTGCTATAAGTGATATTTTTATTTTGCATTTTTTAATAAATTGATTTTATAATGATTTTTGTATGAATAAAAAAATTATTTTGGGGTATATTTATGATATTATATTAATATGATTTATTTTAACAAAATTGTATAGTCAGTATATGATTCATATTACTAAAAAAGCACAAAAATATTTAAAAAATTTATTATTACAACAAAATAAATATAAAAGCTTAAGAATATCCATAACATCTCCAGGTACAAAATTTGCTCAATGTAAAATTTCTTATGATACATGTCATCGAGTAAAAAATGAAGATATTGAATTAAAATATAATGGTTTTAATGTTTATATAGAAAAATTATTTTTACCCTATTTGCGTGATGCCCAAATTGATTTATTAGGTGATTTAATAAATCAGAAATTAATGTTATTAGCACCACATGCTATAAAAAATATTAATAGTGCCGATCATAACAAAAATACAATTCAGAAGGATTCTATATTCAGTAAAGTTCAAAACTTTATCGCATATAATATTAATCCAATGTTAAATATGCATGGTGGAAAAATTATTTTAATGGAGGTTACACAACAAGGATATGTTATGATACGATTCCTAGGTGGTTGTAATGGTTGTTCAATGTCAAAAGTTACTTTAAAAAAAGGGATTGAGGAAAAAATTTTAAAAAATTTTCCAAATTTAAAAGGTGTGCAAGATATTACACAACATCATCGTGGTTCACATTCTTTTGTATAAGATATCATATATATTATGTATGTTGAATATCTTAAATATTATAAAAATTTTTAATTATTAAAATATTATTAGGTATTGGATATGAAGCGAGTATTTCTCTTGGTATTAGATTCATTTGGGGTTGGTTATAGTTTTGATGCAGATAAATTTAACGATGTTGGTGCAAATACATTCGGACATATTGCAGAACATTGTTACTTTGGAAGAGCTAATTATAATAGGTTAGGTAATTTAAATATACCAAATTTAATTTCTTTAGGATTAGGTAATATTTATTATAAAATTAAAGGACATTTTCCTCTTGGGATTATGTCGCCAAAAAAAATTATTGGTAGTTACGGTTATGCAAGTGAAATCTCTACAGCAAAAGATACATCTTCAGGTCACTGGGAAATGACCGGTATACCAGTTTTGTTTCAATGGGATTATTTTCCATGTCAAAAAAATAGTTTTCCTCAAAAAATACTAGATCAAATTATTTTACAATTTAGATTACCTGGCATACTCGGTAATTGTCATGCTTCAGGTATAGAAGTGTTGAAGAATTTTGGTAAACAACATATTCAAACAAAACAACCTATTTTTTATACATCTGCTGATTCTGTTCTTCAAGTAGCCTGTCATGAGAAATATTTTGGTTTAAATAATTTATATAAATTGTGTTATGGTATTAGATCAATACTTGATCAATATAATTTGAACATTACTAGAGTGATTGCTCGTCCATTTTTAGGAGATAATCAATCTGATTTTATCCGTACAGGAAATCGTAAAGACTTTTCAAAACCACCACATGCAATAACAGTCTTGCAAAAATTAATAGAAGAGAAGAATGGTTATGTTATTGCGTTAGGAAAAATTTCAGATATTTTTGCTAACATTGGCATTACAAAATCTATTCATGCTGTAGGATTACGTGATCTTATTGATAAAACCATTCATCAGATTAAAATTTCTTTAGATTATACCATGGTTTTTGTCAATTTTGTTGATTTTGATTCTATATGGGGTCATAGAAGAGATGTTTCTGGATATGCTCATGGTTTAGAGTTGTTTGATAGACAGTTACCAAAAATTTTACATGCTTTACATGATGAGGATATATTAATTATTACAGCAGATCATGGGTGTGATCCAACTTTTCCAGGAACAGATCATACGAGAGAGTATGTACCAATATTATTATATAATAAATTGTTGCGAAGTAGTGATATAGGATATCGAAAAACATTTTCTGATATTGCACAAACTATTGCACAATATTTTTTATTGTCTTCAATGAAATATGGTGTGAGTATATTATAAAAATTTGATTCATTTTTATAATTTAAATAATTAGTTTTTATTTCTAATATATCTCTTTATGAAAGGTAATAAACATTATGATTACACCTCATATTAATGCTCAAAAAAATGAATTTTCTGATCGTGTTATTATGTCTGGTGACCCCAGACGTGTACAATATATTGCAAAAAATTTTTTAAAAGATATTACACAGGTGACTAATGTGCGTTCTATGCTAGGTTATACAGGGTATTATAAAAATATTTTAATTTCTGTTATGAGTCATGGTATGGGTATCCCATCAGCGGCAATTTATACTGAAGAACTTGTAAAGTTTTACGGTGTCAAGAAAATTATTAGAATAGGTACGTGTGGTACAACACAAGAAAATATTTTTTTGAAAGATATTTTGATTGCAATGGGAGCATGTACTGATTCAAATTTTAATCGTATCAAATTTAATAATTATGATTTTTCTGCAATTGCAAATTTTGAATTATTGTATCATTTAAAAAAATGTGCGTATAATATGGATATTAATGTACATATTGGTAATTTTTTTACTACAGATATTTTTTATGCACGTAATAATTTATTTATTGAATTATTAAATAGATATAAAATATTAGGAATAGATATGGAAACAGCAGGCATTTATAATGTCGCTGCTGAATATAATATACAAGCATTATCGGTATGCACTGTGTCGGATCATATAACATTAAAGCAAAAGTTAACTTCTGAAGAACGAGAACATGCTTTAACTAATATTATTAAACTTGCTTTAAATACAATTATATTGTAGTTATTTTAATATCGTATATTGGATGTATTTTTTTTATCGTTGGTGAGAAAGGGATTCGAACCCTTGATACGTTTGAAAAAACGTATACACGCTTTCCAGGCATGCTCCTTAATCCTCTCGGACATCTCACCATATTATTATTATACATAATATAAAATATAATCAAGTAATTTTATTTTTATATTATAATTTTTTATTTAAAATTTTATTTTTCGGATATAAAACATAATTTTATTTTGATGATTTTGGTAGTATTGTTTGTAGTGATTAAACATTTTTATTTCTTCTAATAGTTATAGATTACTATTAGATCTTTTAAAATTATATTATTAATATTAAAAATATGGTTGCAAAAAGAAATATTTTTTTAATTGGTCCTATGGGTGCTGGTAAAAGTACTGTTGGTTTACAATTGTCTAAAGAACTGGGTATGTCGTTTTATGATTCAGATAATGAAATTGAAAAACGTACTGGAGTAGATATTAGTTGGGTATTTGATGTTGAAGGAGAATCGGGTTTTAGATTACGTGAAGAGAAAGTGATTAATGAGTTAACTCAGATGCACAAAATTGTTTTAGCTACAGGAGGTGGTTCTATTTTATCAAAAAATATAAGAAATATTTTGGCTGCAAGAGGTACAATAATATATCTAAAAGTAGCAATTGAAAAGCAATTATTACGAACAAATCGATCGAAACATAGACCATTATTAAATACAGCAGAATCATCAGAGATGGTTTTAAAAAGATTAGCAAAAATCAGAAATCCTTTATATGATGAAATATCTGATATTACAATTAATACGAATAACAAACATGCAAGATCTATTGTAAGTTATATTATCCAAACTTTAACAAAAATTTAAATAACATTTTATTTTTTTGAGACCGAAATACTATGATTATACACAAAATACCTGTAATTACGAAAAATCATTCTTATGATATTTACCTTGGAAATAATATATTTAATAAGTTTGAATATAAATTTTATCCTTTTCAGACAGGTGATAGATGCATTTTAGTTACTAATCAAACTATTTTTAAAATATGGAAAAAAAAAATATTACAGTATTTTTCTAATCATCAAATTACTGTAGATACATTTATTTTAGCTGATGGTGAAAATCATAAAACATTATATTCTATAAATTTATTATTAACTTTTTTGCTAGAAAAATTACATGATCGTCGTTCTATATTAATTGCATTCGGTGGTGGAGTAATAGGTGATATTACCGGATTTGCTGCTTCTATTTATCAAAGAGGTATACGTTTTGTACAACTTCCTACGACTTTTTTATCTCAAGTTGATGCAGCTATAGGTGGTAAAACAGGTGTAAATCATGAATTAGGTAAAAATATGATTGGAACTTTTTGGCAACCAGAATCAGTTATTACTAATATTGAGTTTTTAAATACTTTACCGTACCAACAGTTAATATCTGGCCTTGCTGAAGTTATTAAATATGCTATTTCTTTTGATTATATGTTTTTTGAATGGTTAGAAAAAAATATAAAAAAAATTTTATCATTAGATCCAATAACAATATTATATTGTATCCAAAAGTGTTGTAAAATAAAATCTAAGATAGTTAATTTAGATGAACATGAAAAAGGTTGTCGGTTATTTTTAAATTTAGGACATACTTATGGTCATGCTATTGAAGCATATTTTAAATATACTAATTGGTTACATGGAGAAGCAGTTGCTATAGGTATGGTTATGTCTATTTATACATCTCAAATATTAGGTATAATAAGCTTTCATGACGGGAAACGTATGATTAGTTTAATTAAAAATGCTGATTTACCTATATATGCACCACGAAATATGTCTCCTAAATGTTATTTATCATACATGATGCGTGATAAAAAAAGTCACTCTGGGAAAATAAAATTAATTATACCTTCCGCTATTGGTAAAGTTAAAATCTTAAAAGATGTGAATCAAAATATTATTTTTTCAGCGATACAAAAATGTTTAAATTAAAAATTCTATTTATTGAATAATACGGGATGAAAATGAAAAAAATTTTTATTGCTCCTTCAATTTTATCGGCAAATTTTGCAAAATTAGGTCAAGAAGTTCAAGAAGTATTATTAGCAGGTAGTGATATAATTCATTTTGATGTTATGGATAATCATTATGTACCAAATTTAACTTTTGGTCCCATGGTTTTGAAATCTTTAAGAGAGTATAAAATTACAGCACCTATTGATGTGCATTTAATGATACAACCTGTTGATAGTATTATTCCCTCTTTTGCAAAAGCAGGAGCAAATTTTATTACTTTTCATCCTGAGACGAGTGATAATATTAAAAATACATTATCATTAATTAAATCATTTGGTTGTAAGTCTGGTTTAGCAATTAATCCCGGGACATCTTTATCTATTTTAGATGAATTTATGGATCAGATAGATATTATTTTATTAATGAGTGTTGCTCCTGGTTTTTCTAATCAAAAATTTATTTCTTCTACCTTAAATAAAATTTATCATGTGAGAAAAAAAATTGATCGTTGTAATTCTAATATATTATTAGAGGTTGACGGTGGTATTAATATTAATAATATTATAGAAGTTGTATCTTTAGGAGTAGATATTGTTGTTATGGGTTCTTTTATTTTTCAATCTAAAGATTATAAAAAAACGATCAGTATTATTAAAAATAAACTTAATGTATTACATATATAATTTTATTTTTATGCATATAGTATAAATTTATTAAAGGATAAAGTACGATGGGATCAAAGCAAGTTATTTTTAGTGCCGTACAACCGTCTGGGAAACTTACATTAGGTAATTATATTGGTGTAATATCGCATTGGTCAAATATGCAAAAAATGTATAATTGTATGTATTCCATTGCTGATTTACATGCAATTACTGTAAAACAGGAAAAAAAGGTTTTAAAAAAACAAGTTTTAGATACATTAGCTATGTATTTAGCTGCAGGGATTCATCCTAAGTCAAGTATTATATTTTTACAATCAGAAGTGAAAGAGCATTGTCAGTTATATTGGATATTAAATTGTTGTACATATTTTGGTGAATTAATGCGCATGACACAATTTAAAAGTAAATCTAAAATAAATACAAAAAATGTAAATATTGGTTTATTTAGTTATCCTGTTTTAATGGCTGCAGATATTTTATTATACCAGAGTGATAAAGTATTAATTGGTAAAGATCAAATACAGCATATTGAATTAGTTCGTAATATTACTCGTCGAATAAATTTTTTATATGGTAAGATTATGAAAACACCTGAAGTATATATACCGAATTTATATAGTGCAAAGATTATGTCATTATTAAATCCGATGCATAAAATGTCTAAATCAGATGTAAACAAAAATAATGTAATTTTTTTATTAGATAGTATTCAATGTATTGTAAAAAAAATTACACAAGCAGTTACTGATTCAGGTAATAAAATATTTTACGATGTATATAAAAAAGCAGGAATCTCAAACCTGTTAAATATTTATTCTAGTTTAACAGGTGTAAGTATTTCAGAACTAGAAGTTATGTTTGAAAAAACAACATATAAAGATTTTAAATTTTTAGTTGCGAAAATAGTATCAAAAAAATTGTATCAATTACAAGAAAAATTTTATTATTTTAGAAATAAAGAATTATATTTGCGTGATATTTTAAATGATGGCGCATGTGTAGCAAAAATGAAAGCTCAAAAAACTATTGATAGAATTTATCATGCGATAGGTATATAAGTATTATTATGTTATATAATTAAAAATGTTTTTTATGTTTACTGGTAAAATATAATATCCCACATAATATAAAGACTATGCTATATAATATATTTGGAATCATTAAAGCGTCTTTTATTCCCATTGTAGAAACAATCGGTCCAGTAATAATAAATGTTAATAATGTACCGACTGTACCACATACAAGTATTAAGTTAATAATTTTTTGTGATGGTTGTTTTGTTTGTAGTGACGCCAGAGTTATAATTATTGTATAAATAGCACTTGAAAAAAAACCTAATGCAAGAATAATGAAGTTAAACAATTTTATTGAGTGGTTATGGATAAAAAGATACATTAGAAATGTAGAAATACCACTTAATGTAGTTAGTGCGATTTGTAGATCGATAAATTTTAATATATAGCTAAAACACCACATACCTATCATATATGAACACCAAAAATTACTGACTAAATGACTTGCGGATTTAATATTCATCCCGATAGTTTGTCTTGCATATTCCGGTATCCAGGATATAAATCCTAATTGTCCTAAAATATAACATAATGCTGTAAAGCATAAAATTAATACACTTAATTGGTAAGTCTTGTTTTTTATATTAGGAACCTCAGATTCTATTTGGTAAATCGGGAATTGTACATTTATAGTTATTAAAAAAATAATAAAATATATTGTACCAATGATAAAATAAATCCAATACCATAATACATGATTATTTAATAAAAATGCAGTAATTATTGGAAAAATAATTCCAGCCATACTAAAAAATGAATCTGTGATTAATAATTTAGATGTTCTTTCTTCACCATGATAAATGTTTGTAATTAAAAATGTTCCTATAGACATAGTTATTCCTCCAACCATACCAAGTATGAACATATTAACGCATAAGAATAATACACTATGTAAATTGATAAATCCTATAATTGCTGTGATTATTAATATAAAACCAATAATAATTTGTTTTTTTAGTGAAATTATTTTTGTAATCCATGAATTTAAAAAAATAGAAATTAATATTCCAGCATTTAAAAAAGTAAAAGTGTTACTAATATCCGAAATGGATAATTTAAAATATTGTGCAATATTTCTTATAATTACTCCTGTAATAACAATCATTGCTCCTGTTAAATAATATGATAAAAAGCTAATAATAGTTAAGCCAAGTTTGTCTTTTTTTTTCATATTTTCCTATTTTATTTTAAATATTTATATTAAATAATACTTAATTATATTATATATTTATTTTGATATATCGTATGTAATATGATTTTACAAAATTTGAATTTTGAATAAAACGTTTTTACTTTTATTTTATTATATGGTAAGATGGACTTTATATATCTGTATTTTTTGATTAATTAAAGTATTATGCTAGTATACACAATTTTAGTGACAAGTTCTGTATTAGAATCTCAAAATTCTAGGAGTGCATTTTTATTTGTAAATTCTTTATTGCATAATACATCGCATTCTATTCATAGCATTTTTTTTTATAGTAATGGGGCGTTTAATGGGACTACAATGATAAAAATAGATGAAATTGATCTTTCAGAGAAGTGGTATAAATTAAGTAAAATATTTTCAATTAATCTATATATTTGTTCTACTGCTGCACAAGATCGTGGTATAATACCGTCACACATTAAACAATGTACTGATTTACATGAAAATATACGTCATGGATTTCAATTAGCAGGTTTAGGACAATTGATATATGCAATATTAAATACAGATCGTTTTTTACAGTTTTAATTATATGAAAAAAGTAGCTATTATATTCTCGAATGCACCTTATGGTAGTAATTTAGGATTAGAAGGTTTAAATATTGTTTTATCTATGACTTGTTATATAGAAAATATAGGATTTTTTTTTGTTGGAGATGGAGTATTACAGATTTTGGATTATCAAAAACCAAATCATATATTTTCTAAATCATATTTTCCTACTTTTAAGATGTTTAATTTATATAATATGCATAATTTTTATTTATGTTATGAATCTTTATTACAACATGGTTTAAGTGCAAATGTTTTTTATTCTTTAAATGTGCATATTTGTAATTTTTCAAATATAAGAAATCAAATATGTAATTTTGATGTTCTTTTAAACTTTTAAAATCTATAAAATATTATGTTACATATATTATCAAATTCTCCTTTTAAAGTAGATATCTATTCAATGTTTGAAATGTTGTTACCTCAGGATAGTGTTATTGCATTACAAGATGGCACTTTAATTTCTATAAGTAAAAACTTTTTATTAAATGAATTAATTAAACATTCAAAAAATTTATACGTATTACAAGAAGATGTATTTGCTCGCGGTATTTCGGAATATATTTCACATAATTTTAAGTTAATTAATTATTCTGATTTTGTTGTTTTAACAGAAATGCATGATAAATGTATTAATTGGTAGTTTTTTAAAGTGTAATTTTTATATTTTTGATTGATTTAATGAAGAAGAGGATATATGGTTACTATAAATCAGTTAGTAAGAACACCTCGTGTGAAAAGAATAATAAAAAATAATGTTCCTGCATTAGAAGGATGTCCTCAAAAAAGAGGTGTATGTATCAGAGTATATACTACTACTCCTAAAAAACCTAATTCTGCTTTACGGAAAGTTTGTCGTGTAAAATTAACTAATGGATTTGAAGTGACTGCTTACATTGGAGGTGAAGGGCATAATTTACAAGAACATTCAGTAATTTTAATCCGAGGAGGACGTGTTAAAGATTTACCTGGTGTGAGATATCATGTAGTCAGGGGGGCATTAGATTGTGCTGGAGTTAAAAATAGAAAGAATAGCCGATCAAAGTATGGTGTAAAAAAAATAAAGAAATAATTTTATAATATATAATTATACATTTATTTATTTATAAGGAAAATATTTGATATGTCTCGACGTCGTATGATTCAACAGAGAAAGATTTTACCTGACCCTAAATTTTCTTCTGAAATCTTATCAAAATTTATTAATATACTTATGGTTAATGGAAAAAAATCTATTGCAGAATTTATAGTGTATTCTGCGTTAGAAAAAATATCTTTACAAACAAAGAAGAGCGAATTAGATGTTTTTGAAATAATTTTAGAAAATGTTCGTCCAACTGTAGAAGTGAAATCACGTCGAGTAGGGGGATCAACATATCAAGTACCAGTAGAAGTTCGACCGGTGAGAAGAAACACACTAGCTATGAAATGGATTGTACATGCAGCACGTAAGCGTCAGGATCATTCTATGTTTATGAGATTATTTAAAGAATTTGTAGATATTTTAGAAAAAAAAGGTGCTGCTATAAAAAAAAGGGATGAAGTACATCGTCTAGCAGAAGCAAATAAAGCGTTCGCACATTATCGATGGTAGAAAATTTAAAAAAATAATATAAATATATTAAAGAATAATAATTACAATATAAAATTTATATAGTTCTATAATATATGTATATTAGTTAATTGTATTTATTTATATATAAGGAGAGATCATGATTCGTAAAACGCCAATTATACACTATCGTAACATTGGGATTAGTGCACATATTGATGCTGGTAAAACAACTACTACAGAACGCATTTTGTTTTATACAGGAATTAATCACAAGATTGGTGAAGTTCATGATGGTACTGCTACAATGGATTGGATGGAGCAAGAACAAGAACGAGGTATTACAATCACATCAGCTGCAACAACTACTTTTTGGTCTGGTACAAGGAATCAATTTCCATCTCATAGAATTAATATTATTGATACTCCCGGTCATGTAGATTTTACAATTGAAGTAGAAAGATCGATGCGTATTTTAGATGGAGTTGTTATGGTATATTGTGCTGTAGGTGGGGTACAACCTCAATCAGAAACTGTTTGGCGACAAGCTGAAAAATATAAGGTGCCTCGTATTGCTTTTATAAATAAAATGGATCGTACTGGAGCGGATTTTTTTAAAGTTTTAGATCAAATGAAAAAACGTTTACAAGTTACTCCAATTCCTTTACAATTATCTATTGGGACTGAAGAGAATTTTGTTGGTATAGTAGATTTATTAAAAATGCAAGCAATATATTGGAATGAAAAAGATCAGGGTATTACTTTTCGATACGAGAAAATTCCCAATAATATGCTTTCTATTGCAAAACAATGGAATCAAATTTTAATTGAATCTGCAGTAGAATGCGATGAAAATCTTACAGAAAAATATCTGAACGGTGATAATTTATCAGAATCAGAAGTAAAGCTTGCATTACGTCAGCGAGTTTTAAAAAACGAAATTATTTTAGTAACATGTGGTTCAGCGTTTAAAAATAAAGGTATACAATCTTTGTTAGATGCTGTAATTGAATATTTACCTTCTCCTATTGATATTTCTGCTGTACAGGGTATTTCAGGAGTAAATAAATCAACTACTACACGTCTTCCAGATGATAAAGAATCTTTTTCTGCGCTGGCTTTTAAAATCTCTACTGATCCATTTGTCGGAAATTTAACTTTTTTTAGGGTATATTCAGGAGTTGTATCTTCTGGTGATACAATATTAAATTCAGTTAAGATGCAAAAAGAACGATTTGGTCGAATTGTTCAAATGCATGCTAATAAAAGAGAAGAAATTAAAGAAGTACGTGCTGGTGATATTGCTGCAGCAATTGGATTGAAAAATGTTATTACCGGAGATACTTTATGTGATTTAAATCAACCTGTCATATTAGAAAAAATGGAATTTCCAGAACCAGTTATTTCAATTGCAATAGAACCAAAAACTAAAACAGATCAAGAACGTATGGGTTTGGCTTTGAGTCGTCTAGCAAAAGAAGATCCATCATTTCATGTACGAATAGATCATGAATCTAATCAAACTATTATCTCAGGTATGGGTGAATTGCATTTAGAGATTATTATAGATCGGATGAAACGCGAATTTAATGTTGGAGCAAATATTGGTAAACCTCAGGTTGCATATAGAGAAACAATTCGTAATGTAGTAAAAAATATTGAAGGTAAGTATATTAAACAAACAGGTGGTCGAGGTCAATACGGACATGTAGTTATTGATATATTTCCTTTAATTGATTCTAAAGTAGGGTATCAATTTATTAATGATATTAAAGGTGGTATCATTCCTAATGAATATATTTCTGCAATAGATAAAGGTATTCAAGAACAATTAAAATCAGGTCCTCTTGCAGGATATCCAGTAGTTGATCTTGGTATACGATTACATTTTGGGTCTTACCATGATGTAGATTCGTCTGAGCTTGCATTTAAATTTGCTGCTTCCATAGCTTTTAAGAATGGTTTTCAACAGGCAAAACCTGTTTTATTGGAACCAATTATGAAGGTTGAAGTAGAAACTCCAGAAGAATATATGGGAGATGTTATAGGGGATTTAAATCGTAGAAGAGGTATTATTGAAGGTATGAAAGATTTGCCATTAGGTAAATTAGTTTCTTCTAAAGTGCCATTGTCCGAAATGTTTGGGTATGCAACTGATTTACGTTCTCAGACTCAAGGAAGAGCTTCTTATTCTATGGAGTTTTTGCATTATTTAGAAACTCCTAAAAGTATTGCATTAAATATTATTGAAAAAAAAGATAAATAATTTTTAAATATTTAAATATATTATACACTTATCAAAAATCTTTAATAAAGGGAAAAATTGTGTCTAAGGAAAAATTTCAAAGATTAAAGACACATGTTAATGTTGGAACAATAGGTCATGTAGATCATGGTAAAACTACATTAACTTCTGCGATTACAACTGTCTTATCTAAGAAGTATGGTGGTTCAGCACGTGCTTTTGATCAAATCGATAATGCTCCTGAAGAAAAGGCAAGAGGTATTACTATTAATACATCACATGTTGAATATGATACCAAAAGTAGACATTATGCACATGTTGATTGTCCTGGACATGCCGATTATATTAAAAATATGATTACTGGTGCTGCTCAAATGGATGGTGCTATTTTAGTTGTTGCAGCAACTGATGGTCCTATGCCTCAGACTCGAGAACATATTTTATTAGCTCGACAAGTTGGTGTACCTCATATAGTAGTTTTTTTGAATAAATGTGATATGGTAGATGATGAGGAATTATTAGAACTAGTTGAAATGGAAGTGCGAGATTTATTAACACAATACGATTTTCCAGGAGATGATACTCCAATTATTCGAGGTTCTGCATTAAAAGCACTAGAGGGAGATTCCCATTGGGAGCAAAAAATATTAGATTTATCGAATGCATTAGATGATTATATTCCAACTCCAAAAAGAGATATTGATCAAGCATTTTTATTACCGATTGAAGATGTATTTTCAATTTCTGGTCGAGGTACTGTAGTAACTGGTCGGGTTGAAAAAGGTGTAGTAAAAGTAGGTGAAGAGATAGAAATTGTTGGTATAAAACCAACCGTGAAGACGATTTGTACCGGTGTTGAGATGTTTAGAAAATTATTAGATGAAGGTCGTGCTGGAGAAAATGTTGGAATATTACTTCGTGGTACAAAACGTGATGAAATTGAACGAGGTCAAGTGTTAGCTAAACCTGGAAGTATTACACCTCATACAAAATTTGAATCAGAAGTATATATTTTATCGAAAGAAGAAGGTGGACGTCATACACCATTTTTTAAAGGTTATCGACCACAGTTTTATTTTAGAACAACTGATGTTACAGGATTTATTGAATTACCTGATGGTGTAGAAATGGTTATGCCTGGTGATAATATTAAAATGATTGTTACATTAATTCATCCGATTGCTATGGCTGATGGTTTACGATTTGCGATTCGAGAAGGTGGAAAAACTGTTGGTGCTGGTGTAGTAATTAAAGTTATAAATTAATTGAAATATTGTTTGTACTATTAGTTTAATTATTATCAAGAAGGAGGATAAATATATTCTCTTTTCTTGATTTACTATATTATTTCAATATATTTTGAATTATTATTTTTTTTATAATATATTATCGTATAATTATACTTATATAATGAAATCGTAATATATAAATTTCTATTTCGAATCGCTAATTATTATGCGATGTATTTTTCTTATTATATTATTGGAATATTGATAATATGCAGAACCAGAGAATTAGGATTAGATTGAAAGCATTTGATCATCATTTAATTGATCAATCTACATTTGAAATTGTTGCAACTGCAAAAAGAACAGGTGCAAAAGTGAAAGGTCCAATTCCTTTACCAACAAAAAAAGAGCGATTTACAGTGTTAATTTCTCCTCATGTTGATAAAGATGCCCGTGACCAATACGAAATTCGTACACATAAACGATTAATTGATATTGTTAAACCAACTGAAAAAACCGTCGATGCACTAATGCGGCTTGATTTAGCTGCTGGAGTTGATGTTCAAATTAGTTTAGATTAAAACTATCATCTTATAATTGGTAAAATTCTATGATTGGACTTGTTGGTAAGAAAGTTGGTATGACTTGTATTTTTCATAAAAATGGTATATCAACTCCAATTACTGTAATTGAAGTTAAAAAAAATTATATTACGCAGATTAAAAATATTACAACTGATTCTTATAATGCAATTCAAGTAACTACAGGTGTTAAAAAAAAGAAAAAAATATTAAAAACAGAAGTGGGACATTTTTCTAAATCTGGAGTATTAGTTGGATCTGGTTTATGGGAATTTAGGGTATCTAGTAATGAACAATTTAAGTTAGGTCAAATTCTTGATGTAACATTGTTTAATACTATTAAAAAAGTAGATATTTCTGGCATATCTAAAGGAAAAGGATTTTCAGGAACTGTCAAACGTTGGAATTTTAGTATGCAAGATGCTACACATGGAAACTCGTTATCACATAGAGCTCCGGGATCTATTGGTCAAAATCAAACTCCAGGAAGAGTATTTAAAGGAAAAAAAATGTCTGGCCACTTAGGTAATAAACGTGTAACAATTCAGAATTTAAAAGTTATGAAAATTGATATTGTAAATGATTTAATGTTTATTAAAGGTTCAGTACCTGGTCCAAATGGCAGAAATGTTATTATTAGACCAGCAATAAAAATATAAGGAGTTGTATATGCAATTAATTGTACAAGATGATCAATCATACATTTCTGTTGCAGATACTGTGTTTAAAAAAAAATTTAATTCAGCTTTGATTCATCAAGTGGTAACTGCTTATCTTTCTGGTGCTAGACAAGGTAGTCACGCGCAGAAAAATAGATCGGAAGTGTCAGGGTCTGGTAAAAAACCCTGGCGTCAAAAGGGAACAGGTCGTGCTCGTGCAGGATCTATTCGTAGTCCGATTTGGCGATCCGGTGGGGTAACTTTTGCATCGAAACCAAAATCATATTTTCAAAAAATTAATAAAAAGATGTATCGTGGGGCATTAAAAAGTATTTTTTCCACTTTAATACAACAAGAACGTCTCATTTTGTGTAGAGAATTTACTATTGCAGAGCCAAAAACGAAAATTTTATTAAAAAAATTAACAGGTATGTCTTTAAAAGAGGTATGTATTATTACAGATATTATAGATAATAATTTATTTTTAGCTTCTCGGAATTTATATAAAATATGTGTAAAAGATGTGAAATCAATTGATCCAGTAAGTTTGATTAATTTTAAAAATACTATTATTACTGTTCAAGCATTAAAAAAAATTGAAGAGAGATTATTATGATTACTGATGATAAATTATTTAAAGTACTATATTCTCCTCATGTATCTGAAAAATCTACAGTACTTTTAAAAAAAAGTAATACTATAATATTTAAGGTATCGGTAAAATCTACAAAGTATGAAATTAAATGTGCAGTACAAAAATTATTTTCAGTGATAGTAAAAAATATTAATACCATTGTTGTAAAGGGTAAGGTAAAACAAAAAGGTAAATTTAATGTTCGTTCTAATCATTGGAAAAAAGCATATGTTCAATTAAAATCAGGACAAAATTTAGATTTTATAAATAACGTTGTCTAAATAAGTTTAAAGGTAAATGTTTATTATGGTAATTATTAAATGTAATCCTACTTCTCCAGGTCGTCGCCATGTTATTAAAGTAATTAATAAAAAATTATACAAAGGACGTCCTTTTCATTTATTATTACAAAATAATAATAAAAGCGGGGGAAGAAATAACCGTGGTCGTATTACTACACGACATATTGGGGGTCGGCATAAAAGGATTTATCGTATTATTGATTTTAAGAGATTAAAAGATAACATGTATGCTAAAGTAGAACGATTAGAATATGATCCTAATAGATCATCAAATATATTTTTAATTTTATATGAAGATGGTACTAGGAATTATATTTTAGCACCGAAAGGTTTATCTGTGGGTGAAAAAATTATTTCTGGAGAGCAAGTACCAATTACTATTGGTAATAATTTACCAATGTGTAATATTCCAGTTGGTACATTAATTCATAATATTGAAATGAAAGTTGGTAAAGGCGCACAAATTGCTCGTACTGCCGGAAGTTCTGCACAAATTATTGCTCATGAAAATAATTATGTTAGTGTAAGATTACGATCGGGTGAAATCCGTAAATTAAATGCTAAATGTAGAGCAACCATTGGAGAAATTAGTAATTCTGAACATATGTTACGTATGTTAGGTAAAGCAGGGGCATCGCGTTGGAGAGGTATTCGTCCTACTGTTCGAGGTACCGCTATGAATCCAATTGATCATCCTCATGGTGGTGGAGAAGGTAGAAATTTTGGTAAACACCCTGTTACACCTTGGGGACAGCAAACGAAAGGAAAAAAAACTCGTAAAAATAAACGTACTGAACGATTTATTTTACGGCATCGTAATTATAATAAATAGTTTAAGGATGTTTTATGCCTAGATCGCTCAAAAAAGGCCCTTTTATTGATATTAGTTTACTGAAAAAAGTTGAAAAATCTGTTTTAGATGATAACAAAAAACCAATAAAAACATGGTCCAGACGATCAACAATTTTTCCAAATATGGTTGGATTAACTATTTCAATACATAATGGTAAACAACATATACCAATTTTTATTACTGAAGAAATGGTTGGTCATAAATTAGGAGAATTTGCACTCACTAGAACTTACAGAGGGCATATTTCCGATAAAAAAATTAAAAAAAAATAGGTATAAGATGATTTTATGGAAATTATAGCGAAGTACCGAAAAGCAAAATCACCTGCTCAAAAAGTAAGATTAATAGTAGATATGATAAGGGGTAAAAAAGTAATTCAAGTATTTGATATACTAAATTTTCATAAAAAAAAGTCAGCTTTTTTTGTATATAAATTACTCAAATCAGCTGTTGCTAATGCAGAACATAATTATGGAATTGATGTGCATAATTTAATTATAAAAAAAATTTTTGTAGACTCAGGTCCGGTAATGAAACGTATGATGCCTAGAGCTAAAGGTCGATCCGATAGAATATTAAAAAGAACGAGTCATATTACTGTGATTTTATCTGATCAATAAATTTTAGGAGAATAGAGTAATTATGGGTCAAAAAGTACATCCCCATGGCATGAGATTAGGGATTATTAAAACTTGGAATTCTACTTGGTTTGCACAAAAGAAAGAATTTTCTGAATACTTACATAGTGATTTTAAAATACGAACTTTTTTAAAAAAAAAACTTATAAAAGCTTCTGTTTCACGTGTAGTGATTGAAAGACCTGCTAAAAATGTCCGTGTAACAATTTATACATCCCGACCGGGTATTGTGATTGGAAAAAAAGGAGAAGATGTTGAAAAATTAAGATTAATTGTATCTAATATTACTGGATTTCCAACACAAATTAATATTGCAGAAGTAAAAAAACCGGAAATAGATGCTAAATTAATCGCAGATAATATTACTTTGCAACTTGAACGACGTATTATGTTTAGACGAGCTATGAAACGTGCAGTACAAAATGCGATGCGACATGGAGCACAAGGTATCAAAGTAGAAGTCAGCGGTAGATTAGGTGGTACAGAAATTGCACGTAGGGAATGGTATCGTGAAGGACGTGTACCATTGCATACTTTACGTGCAAATATTGATTATAGTTTATCAGAAGCACATACCACTTATGGTATTATTGGAGTGAAGGTATGGGTTTTTAAAGGTGAAATTCTTGATGGTATGGAATGTTTAAAAAATGAAAATAAGAATTTTTTACATCCAAAAAAAAATAATATCAAGTATTAAATAAACCTGGGAGATTATTGTATTTATGTTGCAACCTAAACGTACTAAATTTCGAAAAATGCATAAAGGAAAAAATAGAGGTTTAATTTTAACTTCGAAGATTAGTTTTGGTAAATTTGGAATTAAAGCAATTACTCGTGGTAGATTAACGTCACGTCAAATTGAATCTGCAAGACGTGCAATTACTAAATCTATGAAAAGGCAAGGTAAACTATGGATCAGGGTTTTTCCGGATAAACCAATTACACAAAAACCTTTAGAGGTACGTATGGGAAAAGGGAAAGGAAATGTTGAGTATTGGGTTGCTTTAGTACAGCCAGGGAAAATATTATATGAAATTGATGGTCTTTCAGAAAATGAATCTCGTTTAGCATTTAAATTAGCAACGTCGAAACTATCTGTGAAAACAACATTTATAAGTAAGCGGTGATAAAAATGAAATTAGTTAAATGGCACAAAACTACAATAAATAATTTACATACTGAATTAGTACATTTATTTCGTGAACAGTTTAGTTTAAAGATGCAATTTTCTACTGGTAAATTAAAGAAAAATCATATGTTACGTGTAGTACGTAAAAAAATTGCTCGTATTAAAACAATTATTACGTTAAAGAGTAAGGATCATGTATGAATACTAAGAGGATTCGTACTATAAAAGGTACAGTAGTAAGTAATAAAATGAATAAATCTGCTGTAGTGTTAATAGAGCGTATGATTAAACATTCGGTGTATCAAAAATTTATTACAAAAAAGACAAAATTGCATATTCATGATGAATATAATGAATGTATAAATGGAGATATAGTAGAAATATCAGAATGTAGGCCAATTTCTAAAACTAAATCTTGGAAATTAGTGAAAGTTATTAAAAATTCTTTATAAACTAATATAATAATTTGAAGACATGAATATGAGCATGTCTTCCTTGTTTTTTTATTCTAACAGTAATATAATATATTCTTTTATATATAATATAATAATTTTTGAGGAAAATATATATTTATGATACAAGAGCAAACAGTATTATATGTTGCTGATAACTCTGGTGCAAAATCTGCTATGTGTATTAAAGTGTTAGGCGGTTCTAAAAAAAGGTATGCAAAAATTGGTGATATTATTAAAGTTGCTATAAAAGATGCAGTTCCGAGAGGAAAAGTTAAAAAAGGAGAAGTATTTCAAGCAGTTGTTGTACGTACTAAAAAAGGTGTACATCGTTCTGATGGATCGTTAATTCGTTTTGATAAGAACGCATGTGTTATTTTAAATAATTTACATCAACCAGTTGGAACTCGTATATTTGGACCAATTACACGTGAGTTACGTACAGAAAAATTTATGAAAATTATTTCTTTAGCACCTGAAGTATTATAATTATTAAAGGAAAATAAATATGACTATGAAAATTAGGTGTTTAGATTCAGTAATAATTATATCTGGTAGCAATAAAGGGAAAACTGGTACAGTTAAATCTATTTCTCCTGATAAATCTAAAGTGATTGTAAAAGGTATTAATATTGTTAAAAAACATCAAAAAGCTATTCCTGAAAAAAATATTACTGCAGGTATTCTAAAAAAAGAAGCTTGGATACATATTTCTAATATAGCTATTTTAAATCCTGAAACTAATCGTTCAGATCGTATTGGGTTTAAATTTATTAATGGAAAAAAAATGAGATTTTTCAAATCTAATAATAAAATTATTTCATATAAGTAGGTACAACATATGATGTCGTTATATGATTTATATAAATCAAAAGTAGTAAAAAAATTAATGGAAAAATTTAAATATGTTTCTGTGATGCAAGTACCAAATATAGAAAAAATTACGTTAAATATGGGTATTGGAAAAGCAGTTCATAATAAAAAATTTTTGGAAAAAGCAATACAAGATTTAACTGTAATTTCAGGTCAGAAACCATTTATTACAAAATCTAAAAAATCTATTGCTGGTTTTAAAATTAGACAAAACTATCCTATTGGTTGTAAAGTGACTTTACGAGGTACGCGTAAATGGGATTTTTTGCATCGATTGATTACAATTGTAATACCAAGAATTCGTGATTTTAGAGGTTTTTCAAAAAAATCTTTTGATGGTCGAGGGAATTATAATATGGGAATATCTGAACAAATTATATTTCCTGAAATTAATTATGATACCATTGATCAAGTACGAGGATTGGATATTGCAATTACTACAACTGCAAATTCTGATATTGAAAGTTTATTCTTGTTATCTTCTTTAAATTTTCCTTTTCAATTATAACCAGTTAGGATTAATATGGCTAAAGAATCGATGAAAGCACGTGAATTAAAACGTATTAAATTAGGAAAAAAATTTTTTGTTAAACGAAAAAATTTAAAAAATATTATTTCTAATATATTGTTACCAAAAAAAACTCGGTGGGATGCAGTATTAAAATTGCAAACTTTTCCACGTGACTCTAGTTTATCTAGACAACGTAATAGGTGTTTTAAAACCGGTCGACCTCATGGTTTTTTAAGAAAATTTGGATTAAGTAGAATAAAAGTTCGCGAGGCAGCAATGCGCGGTGAAATTCCCGGTTTAAGAAAATCTAGTTGGTAAAAATTAATATATTATTATTGAAAAAATCACAGGAGTAGATAATATGAGTATGCAAGATCCAATAGCAGATATGTTAACTAGTATTCGTAATAGTCAAGCAGCTAATAAAGTTGAAGTTTGTATATTTTCTTCGAATATTAAAATTGCTATTGCAAATGTTTTAAAAAAAGAGGGTTATATTGTTGATTATATAGTAAAAAAAAAAAAAAATAAGTCAATGTTAAATATTTTTTTAAAATATTTTAACGGAAAGTCTGTAATTGATGTAATAAAACGTATTAGTAAACCCAGTGTACGTGTTTATAAAAAAAAAAAAAATTTACCTGTTGTGATGGATGGTTTAGGAATTGCGATTTTATCTACTTCAAAAGGTGTTATTAGTAATAAACAAGCTATTAAAATTGGAATAGGTGGAGAAGTTATTTGTATAGTTTCTTAATAAGGAGTGGATATGTCACGTATTGCAAAAAAACCAATTTGTGTACCAGATGATATAGATATTACATTTAAAGGTCATACTATTATTATTAATCATAAAAAAAACTGTATTACACGTAAAGTACATGAATCTGTTATTGTTGAATATATTGATAATAAGATATTTTTTAAACCTAAATTTAATACATGTGCTGGATGGATGTATTCAGGTACTGAACGATCATTGGTAAATTCTATGATTATTGGTGTGAAAGTTGGTTTTTCAAAAACATTAAAGGTAGTTGGTGTAGGTTATAAAATTAATATTGAAAAGAATAATATTATTAATATGTCTTTAGGATATTCGCATACAATTCAATATGTTTTACCTAAAGATGTAATAGCAGAAAGTATTTCTACAGTAGAAATAGTTTTAAAAAGTATGAATAAACCACTATTGGGGCAAGTAGCCGCAAATATACGCGCAAAACGTAAACCTGAAATATATAAAGGCAAAGGTGTTCGTTATTTAGGTGAATTTATACGTATCAAGGAGGCTAAGAAAAAATAATGTATATTGATAACAATAAAAAATTTTTCAGAATACGTCGTAGTTTAAAAATTCGATGTAAATTTAAAAATTTAAATGCTATGCGATTAGTAGTGCATCGTACTTCACGTCATATATATGCACAAATTATTAATACAAAAACTGCAACGGTATTAACAACAGCATCAACATTGGAAAAAAATATTCAATCTAAGTTATCGTCTTATACTGGTAATAAATTATCTGCAAGTTTCATTGGTTTAATGATAGCACAACGAGCATTAAAAAAAGGTGTTGATTCTGTTATTTTTGATCGTTCCGGTTTTAAATATCATGGTCGAATAAAATCTTTAGCAGAATCCGCAAGAAAATCAGGGTTAAAATTTTAAGGATATAATAATATGATATACCATGATAAAAAAAACAATAATGTATTACAAGAAAAATTAATTACTGTGAATCGTGTATCTAAAACTGTTAAAGGAGGTAGAGTTTTTTCATTTGCTGCTTTGACTGTTGTTGGAAATTCTAAAGGAAAGGTTGGTTTTGGATATGGAAAAGCTCGTGAAGTACCTGCAGCTATACAAAAAGCTATGGAGCAAGCACGTCGTAATATGATTGATGTGAAAATTCAAAATGGTACTTTGCAACATGCAGTAAAAGGTGTTCATACCAGTTCGACGGTATTTATGAAACCTGCATCGCAAGGTACTGGAATTATTGCTGGGGGAGCAATGCGTGCAGTATTAGAAGTTGCAGGTATACATAACGTGTTAGCAAAAACATATGGTTCAACTAATCCTATTAACGTTGTTCGAGCAACTATACATGGTTTAAAAAATATGCAATCACCAGAGATGATTGCTGCAAAAAGAAATAAAACTGTTTTTGAAATTTTAGGATAAATTTTTGTATGATTAAAAAAATTTTTATTACACAAATTAAAAGTCGGATTGGTCGTTTACCTCAACATAAAGCAATACTAATAGGATTAGGCTTACGACGTATTGGTCATACTGTTATTAGAGAAGATACGCCTAGTATTCGTGGTATGATTTCTAAAATATCTTATATGTTAAAAATTATAGAGGATAAATAAATTGTATTTAAATACTTTAAAATTTATGAAAGGTGCAAAAAAAAAACATAGACGTGTTGGCCGAGGTATTGGCAGCGGTCATGGGAAAACATGTGGAAGAGGTCATAAAGGACAAACATCAAGAACAGGTGCAAGTATTAGAAGAGGTTTTGAAGGAGGGCAAATGCCTTTATATAGACGTATTCCAAAATTTGGTTTTTTGTCTCGTAAAAAACGTTTTAAATCAGAAGTACGATTATCAGATTTAAATAAATTGAAAGAGAAAAATATTAATTTACAAACATTAAAAAAATTTAATATTATTAATAAAAATATTAAATATGTTAAAATCATTAATACAGGTGTTTTAACAAAAAAAATTATTGTACAAGGTATTCAAGTTAGTAAGGGAGCATACTTAGCTATTCGGAATGTAGGTGGTTTAGTGAAAGGTATATTATTAGAACATGATTAATTATATAAAAAAAAAATTAAACAATGTGAGTAATACTGTATTGGAATTAAAAAAGAGAATTATTTTTGTGATTTTTGCGATAATAATTTTTCGTATTGGTTTTTTTATACCTATTCCTGGTATTAATTGTACAGTATTATCTCATTTTTTAAAACAACAAAATGGTACAGTAGTTGATTTATTTAATATGTTTTCTGGTGGTGCATTAAGTCACGCCTCAGTTTTTTCATTAGGTATTATGCCATATATTTCTGCTTCAATTATCATGCAAATATTAACGTTAACGATAAATTTTTTTGCAAATATTAAAAAAGAAGGGGAAATAGGAGCAAAAAAAATTACAAGATATACAAGATATATTGCTTTATTAGTAGCAATAGTGCAATCTTTGGGTGTATCGTTAACTTTAACCCATATAATAACTTTGGAAAAAGCTATATTACACTTAGATTGGTTGTTTTATTTAACTACAATATTAAGTTTAACTACTGGAACAGTATTATTAATGTGGTTAAGTGAATTAATTACCGAGTGTGGTATTGGTAATGGTACTTCAATAATTATATTTATTGGAATAATTTCTAAATTACCTTCTATTATAATAGGTATTATATATCATATTTTTTCTCATAAATTTTCCATATTTCCTATTTTATTAATTTTTTGTGTTATTTTTTTAATGTTATTTTTTATTTCTTATATTGAGAGTAGTTATAGAAAAATTATTTTATATCATTCTAAACAACGTAATTTACATAAAATTTATGTGATGCAGCATACACATTTACCTTTAAAAATTAATACTTCTGGTGTCATACCAATAATTTTTACTTCGAGTACGATGATTATTTTATCTACTATATGTTCATGGTTAAAAATACATTGTTTTTATTATACTGTATCGATAATTGAATATTATATGAAACCAGGTCAATTATTATATATAATAATCTATACTATGCTAATTTTTTATTTTTGTTTTCTATATTCTAATTTAATATGTAATCCTAGAGATATTGCCGAAAATTTAAAAAAATCTGGTGTTTTTATTCCCGGAATCCGTCCTGGAATACAAACATCACAATATATTAGTAAAATTATGATACGATTGATTTTTATAAATTCATTGTATATTATTTGTATTGTATTAATACCAGAATTACTTAAAAAAACAATTAACATTCCTTTTGTTTTCTTTAATGGTACGTCATTATTAATTATTTCTGTTGTAATCATTGATTTAATATCACAATTTCAAACATTTATGATTTCTAATAAATATAATACTTTTTTAAAAAAAACAACTTTAGGTAAAAATATTTTATAAATATATTTTTTTATATTTATTTTTTTTAACATATGGTGATAATATGAAAGTAAGAGCTTCGGTAAAAAAATTATGTCGTCACTGTAAAATATTAAAACGAAAAAATGTTTTACGTGTAATATGTACCATTTATCCAAAACATAAACAACGTCAAGGATAATTTTTTAAAATTTATTTTTATAGTATTTTATTTATAATAAAGATGTTATTTTTATGAATATACATATTGAGGAATATCATGGTTCGTATTGCAGGAATTAATATTCCTAACAATAAGCATACATTGATTGCGTTGTGTTCAATATATGGTATAGGTAAATCACGTGCTCAAAATATTTGTGTAAATTGTGGTATACTTGAACATCAAAAAATTCAATCATTGAGTACAAAACAGTTAGATTTGTTACGAAGCACGATCTCTAAATTTATTATTGAAGGAGATTTACGTAGGGCAAAAACTTTACATATTAAACGACTTATGGATCTTGGATGTTATCGAGGTTTTCGTCATCGTAGAGGATTACCTGTCAGGGGTCAAAGAACAAAAACTAATGCTCGTACTAGAAAGGGTCCGCGTAAACCAATTAAAAAATAATTACAGAGTATTTACAATGATAAAATCTATCCATCGTACAAAAAAGAAAGTAAAAAAAAGATTTTTAGATGGTATTGCACATATTCATGCATCTTTTAATAATACAATCGTAACGATTACTGATCGTCAAGGTAACACTTTGGGTTGGGCAACATCTGGAGGTTCAGGTTTTAGAGGATCTCGTAAATCTACACCCTTTGCTGCGCAAGTTGCTGTTGAACGATGTGTTGAGTTAATTAAAGACTATGGTATTAAGAATCTAGAAGTGATGGTAAAAGGTCCTGGTCCTGGTCGAGAATCAACTATTCGTGCCTTAAATATTGCCGGTTTTAAAATTACAAATATTATTGACATTACACCGATTCCTCATAATGGTTGTCGTCCTCCTAAAAAAAGACGTGTATAATTTGATACTTTGAGAGATTAATATGGCAAAATATTTGAGACCAAAATTAAAATTAAGTCGTCGAGAAAATACTGATCTATTTTTAAAATCAGGTTGTCGTACTATTGATTCTAAATGTAAAATTAATCAATTGCCTGGACAACAGGGTTCAAGACGATCTAGATTGTCTGAATATGGATTACAATTGCGAGAAAAACAAAAAGTACGTCGTTTATATGGTATACTAGAACGTCAATTTCATAATTATTATAAACGTGCTACTAAAATGAAGGGTAATACTGGAGATAATTTATTAATACTATTAGAAAGCAGATTAGATAATGTGGTATATCGATTAGGTTTGGGAACTACTCGTGCTGAATCTAGGCAATTAATTAATCATAAAACAATTATGGTAAATAATAAAGTTGTTAATATTGCCTCTTATCAATTATATCCAAATGATATTATTAAAGTTTGTAAAAAATCTAAGGATCAAAAAAGAATTCAGTCTGCAATAGAATTCTCAGAAAAACGAGAAAAACCAATTTGGTTAAACTTTAATAAAGATACTTTGGAAGGTACATTTACACAAGTTCCTGATCGTTCTGAGTTAATATCAGATATTAATGAACACCTAATTATTGAGCTTTATTCAAAATAAATTTAAAAAAAAAAAAAATAAAATGATTGGGGAGAGTTAAATGCAAAGTTTGTCGACGGGTTTACTGCGACCAAATATAGTGGATATTGAGCAATTACATAAAACACATTTTAAAGTTGTTATTGAACCTTTAGAAAGAGGTTTTGGTCATACTATTGGCAATGCGTTACGTAGGATTTTACTCTCTTCAATACCAGGGTATGCTGTTTCTGAAGTGCAAATTAAAGGCATTTTACATGAATATAGTGCTAAATCAGGCGTTCAAGAAGATGTACTTAATATACTATTACATCTTAAAGAACTGGCTATTAAGCTTAATAATACAGATAAAGCAATTTTAACAATTCGTAAATCTGGAATTTGTGCTGTCAAAGCATCCGATATTGTTCACAATGGTAGCGCTATTATTATGAACCCTGAACATGTAATTTGTCATTTAACTGATCCGGCAGCATCTATTGAAATAATTATGAAAGTAGATAAAGGTATTGGGTATGTTCCTGCATTTGCCAGAATGTCTTCAAATGATGTAAATAAGAATATTGGGTTTATATCATTAGATACATCTTACAGTCCTATTGAGCGTATTGCATATTTCGTAGAACCTGCACGTTTAAAACAACGTACTGATTTGGATAAGTTGATTATAGAATTAGAAACAAATGGTACTGTTGATCCAGAAGAAGCAGTACGTAGAGCTGCAACTATTTTATCTGAACAAATATCAGCTTTTGTTGATTTAAATTTTTCAACAACAAAACCTGTTGTAGAAGTAAAAGAAAAAAAACCAGAATTTGATCCTATATTATTAAAATCAGTTGATGATTTAGAATTAACAGTTCGATCTGCAAATTGTTTAAAAACAGAAATGATTAATTATATTGGTGATTTAGTACAAAAATCTGAATCGGAATTATTAAAAGCACCAAATCTCGGTAAAAAATCTTTAACGGAAATTAAAGATGTGTTGTCAGCAAAAGGTTTGTCGCTTGGTATGCGTATTAAAAATTGGCCACCAAAAAATATATAACATTAGTGAGAGTTAATATATTTTGATAATAAAATTAAGGAGTAGTAATGAGGCATAGAAAAAGTGGTCGCTATTTAAATCGTACTTCCAGTCATTATAAATCCATGTTTATGAATATGACGTGTTCATTATTAAAACATGAAATTATAAAAACTACTTTGTCTAAAGCAAAGGAATTACGTACTATTATTGAACCATTAATTACTATTGCTAAAGTTGATTCTATTGCGCATAGAAGACTGGTTTTTTCAAGAATTCGAGATAAAAATGGTGTATTAAAGTTATTTACTGAAATTGGTCCATATTTTTTAAATCGTCCAGGAGGATATACTCAAATTTTTAAATGTGGCTTCAGGAATGGAGATAAAGCAGATGTTGCATATATAAAATTTGTTGATCGTATAGTACATAAAAAATAATTTTTTGAAAATTTTTAAAATGACGGCATTGTATTGCCGTTATATATTATTTTATAGTTTAAAGTATTTGATTCACTTGTAATATTTTATGGTGATTTTGTTGTATAAACTGAGATATTGTAATAATTTTTTTACTAGGAATTTGAATTTTTTGAATATTTAAAACATCATGTTTAGTTTGAACATATATACCTTGTGTATTAATTTCAATAATCTGACCAGTGATATGTTTGTTTAATGATGGTATAACCTCTGCTTGATGAATTTTTATTGTAGTGTTATTAACATTAATGTAAGTACCTGGCCATGGATTTAATGCTCTAATCATACGTTCTATGGTGATTGCATCAATTTTAAAATTGATCTTTCCCATTTTTTTTGATAGTTTTTTTGCATATGTAATTTGTTTGATATTTTGTTTTTTAGGAATGATATTTTTATATTGTATTTTTTGTAGTATATATAATATTGCTTGTTTTCCTAACTGACATAATTTTTTAAGTAAGCTATTTGTTGTATCCTTTGGTGCAATATTACATGGTTTTTGGTATAATATTTTTCCAGTATCTAATGTTTCTTCCATTTGAATTATACTGATTCCTGTGTTTTTATCACCATGTAATATTGCCCATTGTACAGGAGCAGCACCTCTCCAACGGGGTAATAAAGAAGCATGTAAATTAATGCACCCCATAGGAAATGCTCTTAATAAGAAATTTGGTAATATTAATCCGTATGCAATCACAACCATAATATCTGCTTTTAATGTTAATATATTATGACAGTTTTTTTGGTCTTGAATGTTATCAGGTTGAAAAACTGGAATATTGTTTTTTATAGCAATTTTTTTTACCGCAGATGTTATAATTATTTTATTTCTGTGGTTTGGACGATCTGGTTGTGTTAATATACCTAGTACTTTATGATGTGTAGATAGTATTTTTTTAAGATGTTCTGCTGAAAAATCAGATGTGCCTGCGAAAATAATTTTTAATGGTTTATTATTCATATTTTTAAATAAATTGTAATATATTAAATATTATTATTTTGTATAATCAATAAATAGTTTACCGTTTAAATGATCCATTTCATGTTGTATGCATATAGATAACAACGAGTGTGCTTTTATGACAATATTTTTCCCATGATAGTTTATCGCTTGAATTTTTATTTTTTTAAATCGTGTAACTTTTTGATTGGTCTCTGGAACAGATAAACAGCCTTCTTCGGTAAGAATTTTTCCTTTCGCGTAAATTTTTTTTGGATTAATTAATGTTATTGGTGGATATTTTTGATGCATTAAATCAATAACAATAATATTAAGATGAATATTAACTTGTGTAGCAGCTAACCCTATTCCATGGTTATGATACATTGTTTCAAACATATTATGTATAATATTTTTTATTTTTTGATTGATTATTTTTACTGGTTTAGCTATTAATCTTAATCTTTTGTCAGGATATTTTAATATTTTTAAGATTACCATATATGTATGTTATTTTGCAAGATATGTTTAATTTTATTATATTATGTTCTATAAGATTTTTGAATATAAAATTAATAATACATTGTTTTTTATTTGATATTTTTATATTTTAGGATGTAATAATAAATAATATTATGTTAAAAAAAAATTTTAGTGTATCATTTATTAATTGTATAAATAATTTACATCAAAATAATATTATTGCTTATCCTGCAGAAGCAGTTTTTGGATTAGGTTGTAATCCTGATAGTGATATAGCATTAATAAATTTAATAAATTTAAAACATAGAAATAAAAAAAAAGGTTTCATTTTAGTAGCTGCTTCTTATGTGCAATTGTTACCATATATTGATGAATTTAAATTATCTGTGAGACAAAAAAAAACAATATTATCTGTATGGCCTGGATTTATTACTTTTTTAGTACCTGCTCGACCAGAACTTTCAATATATATTACCGGTGGTTCTAATTTAGTTGCAGTACGAATTACCTCACATAGTTTATTGAGTGATTTATGTTGTTTTTTTGGAAAACCTATTGTTTCTACCAGTGCTAATATTTCTGGTATGCCAGCTGCACGCAAAAAAAGTGATGTATCAAAATATTTTGGATATAAATTTCCAATACTACATGGTAAAATTGGTAATTTTTTATATCCATCAAGAATTGTTAATATTATAACTGGAGAATATATTCGCGATGATATTAAAAAATAATTATTTATTATTTGGAAATCCTGTCAATCATTCTAAATCACCCATAATTTATCAATATTTTTCCAAACAAACGAATGTCAAGTGTAATTATGATGTGAAATGTATTACTAAGGATATTTTCGCACAAACTTTGTTAGACTTTTTTAGTAAAGATGGAAAGGGTGCAAATATTACCGTTCCTTTTAAAGAAGAAGCATATAAATTAGCAAATGTTGTTACTAAAAGAGCATTAATTACTAAATCTGTTAATGTATTGAAAAAAATAAACAATAAAATTATCTTAGGTGATAATACAGATGGTATCGGTTGTATTTATGATTTACAAAGATTACGTTTTATTAAAATGAATCAAAAAATTTTATTGATCGGAGCAGGGGGTGCAGCACGGGGTATTATACCAAATTTATTATCTTTAAATTGTTCAATTGATATTGTAAATAGAACTTTTAGCACAGCAAATGATTTAGCTTTATATTTTAAAAATTTTGGTAAAATTCAAGCGATTAATATCGATAAAATAAAAATCCTTAATTATCATATTGTGATTAATGCTACATCATCTGGTATGTCTCAAGAACGTAATTTTTTTCTTTCTAATATGATCTTTTATCCTGAACGTACAGTTTTTTATGATTTATATTATAACGATCAATTGACTGTTTTTTTAAAATGGTATCAAGATTATGGTGGTATGTATTATTCTGATGGTATTGGTATGTTAGTTAGTCAAGCAGCATACTCTTTTTATTTATGGAATGGTGTTTTTCCAGATGTCACATCTGTGATTTATAAATTAAATAAAAATAAAAAATATTTTTTAATTAATTAATTTTTTGGAATATGTAAAAATATGTTGACTATTTTTGCATGTTTTGTAAAAATAATATTTCATAATTACAAAAATATATTTTAGTATATTTAAAATACATATTTACTTTTTATTTTTGTCCCTTTCGTCTAGAGGTTAGGACGTCGCCCTTTCACGGCGGCAACAGGGGTTCAAATCCCCTAGGGGACATAAAAAAAATAAAAAAATATGTATGCAAAAAAAAGTTTTTATGTTATTATTTATTTAATATGTACTAAATTTTATTTTTTATCTTTTGATAGAAAATAAAATTTAAAAATGTTCTTTAAAAATATAAAATTAATAAAAAACAACTATAGATTGTCAAATCAAGCAAAAAAGCGTATATGGTGGATGCCTTGGCAATCAGAAGCGATGAAGGACGTGCTAATCTGCGAAAATTATCGGTAAGCTGATAAGAAGCGTTATTAACCGGTAGTGTCCGAATGGGGAAACCCGGCATTTTTATGCCATTGTTAGCTAAATACATAGGTTAACAAAGCGAACCAAGAGAACTGAAACATCTAAGTATCTTGAGGAAAAGAAATCAATTGAGATTCTCTTAGTAGTGGCGAGCGAAAAGGGAACAGCCTAGAGTTATAATCTTTTTAATTTTTATTAGAATATTTTGGAAAAAATAGCGATACATGGTGATAGCCCAGTATATTAAAAAAATTAAACTAGTGAACTCAAAAAGTAAAACGGGACACGAGAAATCTTGTTTGAATACGGGGGGACCATCCTCCAAGGCTAAATACTCCTGATTGACCGATAGTGAACTAGTACCGTAAGGGAAAGGTGAAAAGAACCCCGGTTAGGGGAGTGAAATAGATCCTGAAACCATATACGTACAAGCAGTAGGAGCCTAATTTATCAGGTGACTGCGTACCTTTTGTATAATGGGTCAGCGACTTGTATTTTGTAG
Source organism: Buchnera aphidicola (Sarucallis kahawaluokalani) (assembly GCF_005080725.1). Taxonomy (NCBI): domain Bacteria; kingdom Pseudomonadati; phylum Pseudomonadota; class Gammaproteobacteria; order Enterobacterales; family Erwiniaceae; genus Buchnera; species Buchnera aphidicola. Next base: position 358,287 of record NZ_CP032999.1, on the reverse strand, counting down.
CAAGGTTAACTGTTTTTAAGGGAGCCGAAGGGAAACCGAGTCTTAAATGGGCGTTAAGTTGCAAGATACAGACCCGAAACCCGGTGAGCTAGCCACGGGCAGGTTGAAGGTCGGGTAAAACCAACTGGAGGACCGAACCGACTGATGTTGAAAAATCAGCGGATGACCTATGGCTAGGGGTGAAAGACCAATCAAACCGGGAGATAGCTGGTTCTCCTCGAAAGCTATTTAGGTAGCGCCTCGTGAATTCATCTTTGGGGGTAGAGCACTGTTTCGGTTAGGGGGCCATACCGGCTTACCAATCCGATGCAAACTCCGAATACCAAAGAATGTTATCACGGGAGACACACAGCGGGTGCTAACGTTCGTTGTGGAAAGGGAAACAACCCAGACCACCAGCTAAGGTCCCAAAATTATAGTTAAGTGGGAAACGATGTGGGAAGTCATAGACAACCAGGATGTTGGCTTAGAAGCAGCCATCATTTAAAGAAAGCGTAATAGCTCACTGGTCAAGTCAGCCTGCGCGGAAGATTTAACGGGGCTAAAACTATATACCGAAGCTGTGGCAATAAAAAATATTTTTTTATTGGGTAGAGGAGCGTTCTGTAAGCCTGTAAAGAAGGATTGTAAAATCCTTTGGAGGTATCAGAAGTGCGAATGCTGACATGAGTAACGATAAAGCAGGTGAAAAACCTGCTCGCCGAAAAACCAAGGTTTCCTGTCCAACGTTAATCGGGGCAGGGTAAGCCGACCCCTAAGGTGAGGCCGATAGGCGTAATCGATGGGAAACAGGTTAATATTCCTGTGCTTAATTTTACTGCGAAGGGGGGACGAAGTAGGTTAGATTATCCAGGTAACGGATATCCCTGGTTTAAGCGTGTAGATATAATAACTAGGAAAATCCGGTTATTTTTAAGTTGAGGCGTGATGACGAATTACTACGGTAATGAAGTAATTTATACCACACTTCCAAGAAAATCCTCTAAGCTAAAGGTAAATATTAAATCGTACCCAAAACCGACACAGGTGGTTAAGTAGAGTATACTAAGGCGCTTGAGAGAACCCAGGTGAAGGAACTAGGCAAAATGGTGCCGTAACTTCGGGAGAAGGCACACTAATGTTAGGTAATGAGATTTACTCTTTGAGCCGAGATTAGTCGAAGATACCAGCTGGCTGCAACTGTTTATTAAAAACACAGCACTGTGCAAACACGAAAGTGGACGTATACGGTGTGACGCCTGCCCGGTGCCGGAAGGTTAATTGAGAGAGTTAGAGGAAACTCGAAGCTTTTGATCGAAGCCCCGGTAAACGGCGGCCGTAACTATAACGGTCCTAAGGTAGCGAAATTCCTTGTCGGGTAAGTTCCGACCTGCACGAATGGCGTAATGATGGCCAGACTGTCTCCACCTGGGACTCAGTGAAATTGAAATTGCTGTGAAGATGCAGTATACCCGCGGCAAGACGGAAAGACCCCGTGAACCTTTACTATAGCTTGATACTGGATATTGATTTTTAATGTGTAGGATAGGTGGGAGATAAAGAAGTTAAATCGCCAGGTTTAATGGAATCACCCTTGAAATACCACCCTTTAAAAGTTAGTATTCTAACCTAATACCGTAACCCGGTATAGAGACAGTGTCTGGTGGGTAGTTTGACTGGGGCGGTCTCCTCCCAAAGAGTAACGGAGGAGCACAAAGATTGGCTAATCACGGTCGGAAATCGTGAGGTTAGTGTAAAGGCATAAGCCAGTTTAACTGCGAGCGTGATAACGCGAGCAGATGCGAAAGCAGGTCTTAGTGATCCGGTAGTTCTGTATGGAAGGGCTATCGCTCAACAAATAAAAGGTACTCCGGGGATAACAGGCTAATACCGCCCAAGAGTTCATATCGACGGCGGTGTTTGGCACCTCGATGTCGGCTCATCACATCCTGGGGCTGAAGCAGGTCCCAAGGGTATGGCTGTTCGCCATTTAAAGTGGTACGCGAGCTGGGTTTAGAACGTCGTGAGACAGTTCGGTCCCTATCTGCCGTGGGCGAAGGAAGATTGAGGGGGGCTACTTCTAGTACGAGAGGACCGAAGTGGACGCATCACTGGTGTTCGGGTTGTCATACCAATGGCATTGCCCGGTAGCTACATGCGGAAAAGATAAGCGCTGAAAGCATCTAAGCACGAAACTTTCCCCAAGATAAGTCTTCCCTGAGATGAAAATCTACTGAAGGGACGTTGAAGACTACAACGTTGATAGGCTAGGTGTGTAAGCATAGTGATATGTTGAGCTAACTAGTACTAATGACCCAAGAGGCTTGATTTTTCAATACTATAGTTGTTTTTTATTAATTTTATATTTTTATAAAGTATTTTTAAGTTTAATGTTATATTTTATACCCTGGTAAAAATAGTGTAATGGTACCACCTGAATCCATACCGAACTCAGAAGTGAAATATTATAACGCCGATGGTAGTACGAGGCTTCCTCGTGCAAGAGTAGGAAATTGCCAGGGTATATAATTAGAATTAAAAATTTATCTTATTAATGTACTTAATGTAAAAAAAAGTTAATCTGCTTTTATATTTTTCTCTCTCTCCCTCCTTGTTTTTTCGATATATTGTATTTTATCTTATCACAAGTAACCTAAAAATATTCCTCTAGTAAAATATTTATAATAATACATTTTAAAACTGTTATATTTTCTAATTTCATAGATAATTAATTCATGAGATGTAAATCTTTTATAATATTCATAATTGTTTGAAATTATAATTGATTTTTATCATGGTAAACGAAGTGGTAATTTTTTAAAAAAATTTTTAGTGGTGAATTTATAAACCTTTATATAATTATATTGTGTTAATATTCATTTGAAATTATTATTACAGTGTTTTTTGTTGGTTATAAGGTAATTTTGATGTCGAAGATCAAAGGTAATGTGAAATGGTTTAATGAATCCAAAGGATTTGGTTTTATTACTCCAGAAGATGGCAGTAAAGATGTTTTTGTACATTTTTCCGCGATACAAAGTAATGGATTCAAAACTTTATCCGAAGGTCAAAGTGTTGAATTTGAAATTACTGAAGGAGCAAAAGGACCATCAGCAGCTAATGTTGTTAGTTTATAGTCCATTAATTTAGGATATATACATTTAATATGCTATATTCGCCACAGTACAAGTATTTTTATTTTTTTTTTTTTTTTTGATTTTATGATAGTTCTGTGGTGAATGATAGTACTTTATATTATGATATGATATAAACCTGTAGTTATATTTTTATATTTTATTCCAAATAATTTACAATATTTGATGTAAGAGTTATTAATGTTAAAAATTTTTAATACTTTAAAAAAAGAAAAAGAAAAATTTTTGCCAATTAATTCTAATATGGTAAATATTTATGTATGTGGTGTAACAGTATATGATCATTGTCATATTGGTCATGCTCGTACTTTTACGATTTTTGATACCATTATAAGATATTTAAAATATTGTGGATATACAGTTAGATATATTCGTAATATTACTGATATTGATGATAAAATTATAAAATCCGCACATAAAAATAATGAAAATGTTTTTTGTTTAACAAATCGAATTATTACTTCTATGCAGCATGATTTTTTAAAATTAGGTTTATTACAGCCTGATATTGAACCTAAAGTTACAGAACATATACAAGAAATTATTGTAATTATCAAAGAATTAATTAAAAAAGAATATGCTTATATTGCAAAAAATGGTGATGTTATTTTTTCTATCCAAAAATATAGAAATTATGGTATATTGTCTAGACAAAATTTATATGCATTAAAAAATAATAATCGTATCAATATTTCTCAGAAAGATTTTAAACATGATTTTGTTTTATGGAAAAAATTAAACGTTTTAGATACTCCGAATTGGAATTCTCCTTGGGGAGTTGGTCGTCCTGGTTGGCATATAGAATGTTCTGCTATTAATGATAAATATTTTGGCAAAGATGTTGATATTCATGGAGGCGGGATAGATTTACTTTTTCCACATCATGAAAACGAACGAGCACAATCTACATGTTTATATGAAATAAAAAATTATGGTAAATATTGGATGCATGTTGGTTCGTTATTAGTTGATAATAAAAAGATGTCTAAATCATTAAATAATACTATTTTTTTAAAAAAATTATTAAATATATATGATGCAGAAGTTATACGATATTTTTTTCTTTTAACTCATTATCGAAAACCAATTTTATATAATACTGAAAATCTATCCAAATCAATCATTTCATTAAGAAAGTTATATCTTGCATTAGAAAAATTTGATCTTTTACATATTGTACTGAAAAAAAAATTTTCTTTAAAATATCAGTTTTTTTGTACAAATTTTTGTAATGCAATGAACGATGATTTTAACACCCCTGCTGCAATAGCGGTTTTATTTAGTTTATTAAAAAAAATTAACATATCATTTAAGAAAAATGATGATGATACTGCCATGCAGTTATTATATCAGCTAAAATACTTATCTAATATAATTGGATTACTATATCAAGTACCAAGTATTTTTTTAAAAAATACAAAATGTCGTGAACATACTATATAAAATTTTATACTTATATGTTTTATTTTTAAGTTATTCTTTATATTGGTATTTTTCTTGATACGCTTCTAGTGTATTTTTTAATAATGTTGCTACAGTCATGGGTCCAACCCCTCCTGGTACCGGGGTAATATAAGATACTTTTTTTAATACTTTTGTAAAGTCTACATCTCCTACAATTTTTTTTGTATGTGGTATATTATTAATACCCACGTCAATTATAATACTACCCATTTTAATGTATTGATCAGTTAAAAACTTTGGCTTCCCTACTGCAACAATAACTAAATTGGATCGATTAATATATTCTGGTAAATTCAAGGTGAATCTATGTGCAATAGTTGTTGTACAACCAGATAATAATAATTCCATACTCATCGGTCGTCCAACAATATTCGACGCTCCTATTACTGTTGCATTCATACCGTACATATTAATATTATACTCTTTAAGCATAGTAATAATTCCTCTTGGAGTACAAGGTCTAAGTTTAGGTTTTTTTTGACATAAACATCCAATGTTATAAGGATGGAATCCATCGACATCTTTTCTAGGATCAATAGTTTCAATAATATGATTAGTATTAATTATTGCAGGTAATGGTAATTGTACTAATATGCCATCAATTTTTGTATTTTGATTTAAAATTTTAATTAAATTAATTATTTCAATTTCTGTAGTTGATTCTTTTAATTTCCACTCTTCTGTAAAGAAACCAACTTGTTGGCAAGCCATTCTTTTTTTTTGAATATATAATTTAGATGATGGGTTATTCCCCATCCATATTACTGCTAGTCCTGGTGGTCTTTTCCTGTATCTAATTTCATATTGTACTTTTTTTTTGATTGTTTGAATAATTTTATTAGCTAGTGATACACCATCAATAATCTTATGTTGTAAGTGCATATTATTACCTATTTTTTTTTAAAATGTGGATTTTAATTTTTTTATATAGTATAATATTACTTGTTCAATTGTGAATTTTATTTTCATATATTTGATAGCGCTCTTAGCTCAGCTGGATAGAGCAACGGCCTTCTAAGCCGTAGGTCATAGGTTCGAATCCTATAGAGCGTATTGTAAATATTATTTAAATGGATTTCAAGTATTATTGTAATTAGTTTCTATAAAGAAACTCTTCTATTTTAGAAAAAATTTCTTTTATCGGCAGTGCAGCATTGATTTGTATATATTTTATATTTTTATTTTCAATGTCATGCTGGAAAAATTTGTAAATGATATGATGTATTTTTTTATATTCAATTAATCTTTGATTAATTGCTTCTATATTATCATCTATTCTAGTAGTTAATTTTTCATTAGTAATATCATCTTGATTAGATATTTTTGGAGGATGATATTTGATATGATATGTTCTTCCTGAATTAACATGTATTCTTCTACCTAAAATACGTTCATAAATGATTTTCTTTGAAAGAACTAATTCAATAATATATTTTATAAAAATATTTTTTTTTTGTATATATTCTATTTGTTGTTTTGTTCTTGGAAATCCATCTAAAATAAATTTATTAATGTATTTTGTTTTGATTATTTTTATTACTAATTTAGTTATTATATTATCGTCTATTAATTTACCCTTTTGTATAGTATTTTTAATTAAAATACCTAATTGATTGTTTCGAGACATTTCTTTTCTTAATATTTCTCCGGTAGAAATGATTGGAATATTATATTTTTTCATTAACATTTTAGATTGTGTACCTTTCCCCGACCCCGGAGGTCCAAAAATTATTATTTTCATATCAGGATTTATTGTTCTATTAGTAATTTATTGATAGTTTTGATAAAATGATTTGGATTTTTTAATGAGCCTTGTTCAGAAAGCAATGCTTGATCAAATAACATTTGAATCCATAATTTACGTTTTTTAATTTCAGTAATTTGAATTATTTTTTTAATTAAAGGATGTTTAGGGTTAATTTGTAAAGTATATTTTATTGCAGGTATTTTTTTTCCTGTTGCAGCAAATAATTTTAACATGTGAGAGCTAACAGAATTTTTATCTGAGAGTAGTATTGCAGGACTTTCAGTCAATCTTTGACTAATTTGGGCAGAAATAATATTTTTTTTTAAAATTTCTTCAATATCATGTAATAAAGTTTTTATTTTTGTTGTAATTTTAATATTTTGATCTGTATAAAATAATTTCTCAGATTCTTGATCAATTTTGTTAATAGATTGAAATGTTTTATTTTTAAAAGTAGTTAAATAATTCATCATCCATTCATCAATACGTTCTGATAGTAATAAAACATCAATATTATTTTTTCGAAATATTTCTAAATGAGGACTCGTACTAGCTGCTTCATAGTTTTCAGCAATAAGAAAATATATTTTTTTTTGCTTTTCATGCATATTTTGAATATACGTTTCTAGTGATAAAGTTTGTTGTTCAGAATTTGTTTGGATAGATGAAAATCGTAATAAACTTGCAATAATTTCTTGATTTTGAATATCTTCTGCTATTCCTTCTTTGAAAATTAATCCAAATTCTTTCCAAAATATTTTGTATTTTTGATCATCATTTAATGATAATTGATGAATAAATTTTAATATTTTTTTTGTGATCGTGTTTTTTATTTTTTGTGTAATATTATTATTTTGTAAAATTTCTCTAGAAATATTAATTGGTAAGCTGTTAGTATCTAACACTCCTTTAATAAAACGTAAATAATTTGGCAGGAATTGATTTACATCATCCATAATGTAAATTTTTTTAATATATAATTTTAATCCACTTTTTTTATTTTCGGGGTCTAATATATTCCATGTTAATTTACTTGGTATATATAATAAATAAGTATATTCATATGTTCCTTCAATTGTGCTATGCATCCAACTGATTGGTTCATGAATATCATTTGTAAGATTTTTATAAAATTCTTGATATTCATTTTTTGTAATATCAGTTTTTTTTAATTTCCATAGCGCTTTTCCTTTATTTACTTGTATCCATGAAAAAGTTTTATTTTTTTGATTATATTCTTGAATTTCTATTGGCGCTGAAATATGGTCTGAATATTTTTTAATAATACTTTTTATCTTCCAATCTTCTAAAAATTCTATTTCTGTTTCTTTTAAATATATTTCAACATCTGTACCATGATTTTCTTTTTTTATTTTTTCAATAAAATATTCTCCTTGTCCTTGAGATTCCCATAAAACACCATAATTTGATTCTTGTTCATCGATATGTTTTGTTTTTACAATAACTGTTTGAGATACTATAAATGTTGAATAAAACCCAACACCAAAATTCCCTATTAATTGATTTATTTTGGAATGTTCTTTTGGTAGTTCGCTTAAAAATTTTTTTGTTCCTGAGTTAGCAATCATACCTAAGTTGTTAATAATTTCATCTTTTGTCATTCCTATACCATTATCAGAAATAACAATTTTTTTTTCTTTTTTATTGATAATGATTCTGATATATTCTTTATAATTTGTTTTATGAATTTTATTAGATAAAATATTAAATTTCATTTTATTGATAGCATCGGATGCATTAGAAATTAGTTCTCTAATAAAAATTTCTTTGTTAGAGTATAAAGAATGTATCATTAAATGTAATAATTGTTTTGTTTCAGATTGAAATTGATATTTTTCTTTTGTATTTTTTTTCATATTTATTTCCTAATATTTTTTATTTATTTTTTTTTATGACAATTTATATCATGAGATTAATATCATTAGGTAGTGGAATTCCTGGGTTAATATTGGATATTTTATTTTTTCGTTCTTCATTAATTTTTTTATTTGCATCATTAAATGCTGCTGTTATTAAATCTTCTAGTATATTTTTTTCGGATTTTTTTAATAAGCTATTGTCAATTTTTACTTTTATACAATGATATTTACCATTGAGCGTAATTTGTACTAGTCCTGCTCCAGATTCTCCTGTTATTTTCATAATATTAATTGATTTTTGTACGTTTTTCATTTTTTCTTGTATTTCTTTTGCTTGTTTCATAAAATTATTAATGTTGTTTGCATCAAACATATATTGTAACCTCATATAAATATTTATTAATGCGAATTAAAAATACATTTTTATTTATCATTTTACTATACTTTAATATTTTACAAAATCAATTTTATCATGTACTATATGTAATAGATGTAATAAAGTAAGTTCTATTCCAATACGCATATTAGGAAAAAGATGTATTTTTTTTTTTCCGTATAAAATTATTTTATAATATTTTTTTAATTCTTCATAATTGACGTTCTGAGATATTTTGAATATTGTATTATAATATTCAGATGATCTATCTATATTATAATATTCTGGTATTTTTTGTAATATAATAATATCATACAATATTTTTAATATTTTGGTAAAAATTTGTTCTAATGATATGTTTGTATTATAAATTTTTTGTAATAATTTAATTAATTTTAAAGAATCTTTTTGTAGAATAGAGATTATAATTTTTAATACTTGATTTTTATCTAACATTCCTAACATATTTAATGTTTTTTGTTTTGTAATATTTTGATTACTAAATAATATCATTTGTTCAGTTAAATTTAATACATCTCGTATACTGCCATTAGCATATGTAGCAAGAATTTTTAAAGCTGATGGTTCAAAAATAATTTTTTCTAATTTTAATATTTTATTTAAATATTTTTCAATTTCTATATTATTGATTAACTTAAAGTGTAAAAAAATACATCTTGATATAATAGTTTTTGGTATTTTTTGAATTTCAGTAGTAATTAAAATAAATTTTGCATATTTTGGTGGTTCTTCTAAAATTTTTAATAGTGCATTAAAGCTATATTTAGACAGCATATGTACTTCATCAATTAAATAAATTTTAAATTTTCCTTGTATAGGAATATATTTTATTGTATCTAATAATTCTTTAATATCTTCTATTTTAGTTTTAGAAGCAGCATCTATTTCAAATAAATCAGGAAAACATTTATTTTCTATATCTTTACAATTTGTACATGTATGACATGCTTGATAAATTTCCTTTTTGTTTGTACAGTTTAAAACTTGTGATAACAATCGAGCTATAGTTGTTTTTCCGGTACCATGTGTACCATAAAAAATCCATGATTGATGTATTTTATTTAATAGAAAACTATTTTTAATAGTTTGTATAATGTGGGGTTGACCAATAACTTCAGAAAAATTTTTTGGTCTCCATTTCCTTGCTAAAATTTTGTAATTCATCGCTTTTTTATTTTTAATATTTTAAGGTATTATATTATAAATTTTTAAATAATTTGTATTTTGAGGATTTATAATCAGGATAATATTGTATTTTTTTTTATTTTTATGTATGATTATAATGATATATAAAGTAATTTTTATAATGTATTAAATTTGTTAGCTCCAATACTGTCATAGTTTAAATAACTAGTCAGGTCCGGAAGGAAGCAGCTAAATTAAATAAAAGCAGGTATTGTGGAGCTAGCAACTCTTGTAATATTAAATCATTTAATATGACACATATTGTAATATATTCCTTTATTTTTTATTAATTTTTTATGATTTCCAGTTTCTACAATTTTACCATTTTTTAAAATAACTATATTATCTGATTGAATAATTGTTGATAATCGATGTGCAATAACAATAATAGTTGTTGTTTTATTAATTTGATTTAAAGTTTTTTGAATGATTTTCTCTGTTGTAGTATCTATATTTGCTGTTGCTTCATCCAATATTAGTATTTTTGGTTTTAAGATTAAAATTCGCGCTATAGACAATAATTGCTTTTGTCCAATCGATAAATTATCTCCTTTTTCGTTTAATTTAAAATTGATTTTTTTAGGCAAGGATTGTATAAAATAGTATAATTGTACTTTTTTTAAAACATCCCATACTTTTTTTGTAGAAATTTTTTTTCCTAAGGTAATATTTTCTTTAATAGTGCCTATAAATATGGTTGGTTCTTGTTGTACCATATATATTCCATTACGCAGTACTGGATAATTTAATGCAGATAATAAACGATTATCAATATAAATATTACCCGTAGTGGGAGTATAGTGACCCATAAGTAAATTTATTAATGTACTTTTTCCACTGCCAGTTTTTCCTATAATAGCAATAAAACTGTTGGATACAATATTTAAATTAATATTATGAAGTATTTTTGGCCCTTTTTTTTTATATTGAAAGCTAACATTTTTAATATTTATTGTACCTGTTTGAATAGGTTTTGTATCGTTTCCATATTTTTGTTTTTTTTTAGAATCGATAATTTTAAAAATTCTTTCGCCAGCAACTATAGCTTGCTGTAATATTGATTGTTGTGTAGCTATTGTAATCAACGGTTCGTTTAATCGGTTTAAATAACTAATAAAAGCATATATAGCACCTATAGTAATTGTATTAATTGGTGAAAATATGAATAATATCATTAAACCACATAATACCATTGCAAATAATAAACTAATCAACGGACGTAAAAGAGCACTATCAATTTTCAAAATTTGTATTTTAGTTTGATAGTGTAATTGGCTAATTTTTTGAATGTATGTTTGAAAACGATGTTCTTGTGAAAATTGTTGGATAGTAGCGATACCATTAATAATTTCATAAAATGTATGATTGATATTAGCAAGATATATTCTCATTTTTCTAATTATAGGTATACTATAGTATTGATAAAGTATTATAATGAATATTATACATGGGAACATTGTAGCAACAATTATTGCCATTTTCCATTGTACAATAAATATTGTAGATAGTATAATACATATCAATACAGTGTTTTTAAATATTGTAGTTAATACTGTATCATACAGTAATTTAATGACTTCTGTATCGTTCGTAACGATAGAAACAATTTTTCCAATTGGTTGATTTTTAAAAAATTTCAATTTTTGTTTTAATATTGTGGAGAATATTTCTATTCTTAGTTGTTGTATAACTTGAATTGCTATGTTATTAAATAATATTACTTGTAAGTAATTTAATATTGTTGATAGTATTTGTGTAGTTAAATACATAAAAAGAATTATTATGATGATTGTTTTATTAAATTTATGTTTTGTAAGGATATTATTAATAAAATAACTGACTAATATTGGTGCTAATACTTCTAAGTAAGAAGCAATACATAATATTAAAAATGCTATACTGATTGTTTTTTTATAATTTAGACTATATTTCAATAAACGTTTTAATGTTGGCCAACCTTGTAAAAAATCAGCCATATATTTCCCTTATTTGAATTAATTATATTTTGATAATTTTTTTTTGTTGTTGGTATAATTGACTATACCAATTATTGTATTTTATCAGTTGATTATGTTTACCGTGATCTGTAATTTTACCTTTTTGAATAATAAGTATATTATTTAATTTTTTCATAATATGTAACTCATGTGTAACAAGAATAATTGTGTGTTTGTTTTTCCCCCAGGATAATATATTTTTCAGGATTTGATGTTGAGTTAGTATATCCATTGCAGATAATACATTATCTAATATCAAAATTTCCGACTTCATTAATAAAGCTCTAGCAATTGCTATTCTTTGTTTTTGTCCTCCAGATAACATGATACCATTTCTTCCAAATTTGGTTTGATATCCATGAGGAAATTGTAAAATATCATGATGAATATTTGATAATTTCGCTACATTTTCTATATTCTTTTGTGTAGCATTGATATTTCCAAAAGCAATATTGTTACTGATGGTATCTGAGAATAAAAATATATTCTGATTAACATATGTTATTTTTTTTCTCCAATGGAATAAATTAATTTTTTTAATTGATATATTATTGTATAAAATATCTCCTTTTGAAATATCAAAATTTCTTTGAATTAAATTAAGTAATGTACTTTTTCCACTACCAGTTGGACCACAAAGTCCTATGACTTCATTAAATTTAATATTAATAAAAATATTATATAATACTGGAGTAATAGTATTTGGATATTTAAATTCTTTTATTTGAATTTTTAATTTCTTATTATTAGATAATAACAGGAAAGATTTACTATTTTGTATAGTAAGATCTTTTTTTATAATTTCTTGGATGCGGTTCCAAGCGGCATGACCTCTTTCCATAATATTAAACATCCATGCAAAAGCAAGCATTGGCCAAGTCATTAATCCTAAATACATGATAAAACTAGTAAGTGTTCCAATGGATAAGTAATTATTCCAAATGAAATAACTACCGCTACAAATGGCAAGCATATTCGAAAAAGTAATTGTATAATAAATGATTGGGTCAAATTTTGCATCTATTTTAGATACTTTAACATTTTTTATGGTATTATCTTTGTTAATTTGTTTAAATTTTTTCATTATATATTTTTCTAATCCAAAATTTTTAATCATGTAAATATTTTTTATACTTTCTTGTATATGATTATTTAAATTAGAGAATGTTTGTTGTGCTTGCTGAAATATATTGTATAATTTTTTTCCATGCTGAGTGAGAATAATTGTCATAATCGGCATTGGAATTAATGATATTATTGTTAATTTCCAACTAATATAAACGATCATCATAGTTAATACAGAACTACTAGTAATAATTGCATCAACTAATGTAAGTACTCCTTCTCCCGCCGCAAAAACTATTTTATCAATATCATTCGTGGATCGCGCCATTAAATCACCTGTACGATATTGAAGATAAAAGTTGGTATTTTTTGTACTCAAAGCATGATATATTTTTACTCTTAAAATAATTGCTAATTTGTAAGCTGCGCTGAACAGTAATATTCTCCAGATATATCTGAGAATATATATGACAAAAGATATTAAAAATATTAAAATAATCCAATAAAATAATTTGTTTTCATATTTCTTTTTTATTATTATAGAATCTATTAATACTCCTACTATTTTTGGTGGTATGAGTTGTAAAATTGCTATAAAAATTAACAATATTGTTGATCCTAAATATTTTTTCCATTCTTGTAAAAAATACCAACGCAGTTTATGAAATAATTTCACAGAAATCCTATTTATTAAATTTAGTTTGAGTTTTATTCATATGTTATTATGAAATATTATTTAATATTTTATTTAAAATTATGATTAATGATTTTATAAATAATGATTTATATTTTTATTTATTCAGGAGATTATAATTTATATTATATATTAAATGTTATTTAGGCTGGATGTAAGTTATATTTTCCAGCTAAATATTATGTCAAAAATATATTTTATATAGCATATGGTTTATTGCTTAATGATAACCGTAATACATCTTGGATTTTTTTAACCGGATGTATATTTAAATTTGATAATATGTTTTTTGGTATTTCCTCTAGGTTATATTTATTTTGGTAAGGGATAATAATATGTTTGATTTTTCCTCTATGTGCTGCAAGTATTTTTTCTTTTAATCCTCCAATAATTAATATATTTCCATTGAGTGTAATTTCTCCGGTCATTGCAATATCTGATCGCACAGGATTATTTGTTAGCATTGATACTATAGAAGTGCAAATTGCAATACCTGCGCTTGGTCCATCTTTCGGTGTTGCACCTTCTGGCATGTGTACGTGTATATCATATTTTTCGTGAAAATTTTTTGTAATATTTAATTTTTTTGCTTCCGAACGAACAAAAGTTAGTGCTGTTTGTATCGATTCTTGCATTACTTCACCTAATGATCCTGTATATATTAATTTTCCTTTTCCAGGTACACAAGCTGTTTCGATTGTTAATAAATCTCCTCCTACTTCTGTCCAAGCTAATCCATTAACTTGCCCAATTTGATTTTTTTTTTTTATTTTTCCGTAATGAAATTTTTTTATTCCTAAATATTTTTTTAAATTTTTTTGATTGACTGTGATACTTTTAACTGTATGATGTGTGATGATTTTTTTTACTACTTTTCTGCATATTTTAGCAATAGATTTATCAAGTCCACGAACTCCAGCTTCTCGTGTATAATAAAGAATAATATCTTTAATAGCATTATCTGAAATTTTTATTTCATTTTCTTGTAATGCATTTCTTTGAATTTGTTTAGGTTTTAAATATTTTTTTGCAATATGAAATTTTTCATCTTCAGTATAACTAGATAAGTAAATTATTTCCATTCTATCTAATAATGGCGCTGGAATATTTGTTGAGTTTGCAGTTGCAATAAACATAACATGTGATAGATCATAATCTAGTTCTAAATAATGGTCATTAAAATTTGTATTTTGTTCTGGATCTAATACTTCTAATAATGCTGCAATAGGGTCTACTCGTATATCATGTGATATTTTATCAATTTCATCTAATAAAAATAATGGATTTTTTACCCCTACCTTAGCCATATTTTGGATGATACGTCCAGGTAGTGCCCCAATGTAAGTTCTGCGATGTCCTCTAATTTCTGCTTCATCACGTATACCTCCAAGAGCCATTCTGATATATTTTCTTCCTGTAGATCGCGCGATAGATTTTCCTAGCGATGTTTTTCCTACTCCTGGAGGACCTACTAAACATAAAATTGGTCCTTTAATTTTTTTTGTTCTAGACTGTACTGCTAAATATTCTAATATTCTATCTTTTACTTTTTTTAAACCATAATGATCATTATCTAAAGTTATTTTAGCTTGAGTAATATTTTTTTTAATTTTACTTTTATTAGACCAAGGTACTTGAATAATCCAATCAATATAATTCCGTATGACTGATGCTTCGGCTGAAATTGTTGACATCGTTTTTAATCGTTTTAATTCTGTTAATGCTTTATTTTTTATATTTTTTGGTACTTTTAATTTTTGAATTTTATTTTTTAAAATATCATATTCGTTAGTAGTACCGTCTATTTCACCTAATTCTTTTTGAATAGCTTTGATTTGTTCATTTAAATAATATTCTTTTTGATTACGTTCAATATTATTTTGTATACGATGTCTTATTTTCTTTTCTAATTTAAATAAGTTGATTTCTGATATCATTGTTTGAATTAAATATTCTAATCTTGTATTAATGTTTAACATCTCTAAAATTTTTTGTTGATCGTATAATTTTAGTGTGATATGCGATGATATAATATCTGATAGTTTTGATGAGTTATGTATATCGTATAAAGATTTTAGTATTTCAATTGGAATATTTTTATTGAATTTTAAATATTTTTCAAATTTTTCTACTGCCATTTTCATACAAATTGTGATGTCTTTTTTGTTTGTTTCATAAGAATGAATGATTTCAGTTTCTGCTGTTAAGAATTTATTATCATTATATATTTTATTTATTTTACCACGCTCTAATCCTTTTACTAAAATTTTTATTGTTCCATCAGGCAATTTAAATATTTGTAAGATTGTTGCTATTGTACCTATTTTAAATAATTCATCAGAATTTGGATTTTCTATTTTTGATATTTTTTGGGTTACTAATATAATTTTTTTATCATTTTTCATAGAAAATTTAATACATTTAATAGATTTTTTACGTCCTACAAATAATGGTATAATTATATTTGGATATATTACTATATCTCTTAATGGTAATATAGGAAGAACGATATTCTTAGAACATTCAGAATTCATATAATTCTCTTAATTTGTTATAATTATTTTTAGTATTTTCATCAATAGATTACAATTCTTATATTTTTTAATTTTTAATAATTTTTGAAATTTATGATAAAATATTCTCATTATAGTTAAATAAATTTAAATTTTGTTTCTTATTTTTTATGATATATCATAATTGGTTTAATTTTTTTTTGTGCCACTGATTTATTAATTATGACTTTATGTACATTATCTATTGAAGGAATATTATACATTGTATCTAATAGAAGGTTTTCTAAAATTGTTCGTAGTCCTCTTGCTCCAGTTTTTTTTTTTAATGCCTGATTTGCAATTTCTATAATTGCACTTTGTTCAAAATGCAATATAACATTTTCTAAATGAAATAACTTTTGGTATTGTTTTAGTAATGCATTTTTTGGTATAAACAAAATATCAGTTAACATATTTTGATCAAGTGCATTCAAAGTTGTGATAATTGGTAGACGACCGATAAATTCCGGAATTAAACCAAATTTTATTAAATCTTTTGATTCGATATATTGTAAAATATTTTTTTTGTGTTGATATGCATGTGTAACATTAATATTTTTATTAAAACCAATATTTTTTTTTTTTTTGTACCTATTATGAATAATATTTTCTAATCCATCAAATGTTCCACTGCAAATAAATAATATTTTTGACGTATCAATTTGTATACAATTTTGATTGGGATGTTTTCTTCCACCTTGTGGTGGTACAGAAGCAATTGTACCTTCAATAATTTTTAGTAACGCCTGCTGTACTCCTTCACCTGAAACATCTCGTGTGATTGAAATATTATTTGATTTTTTAGCAATTTTATCAATTTCATCAATGTATATAATTCCTGTTTCGGCTTTAATTATTTCATATTGACATTTTTGTAATAATTTTTGTAAAATATTTTCAACATCATCACCTACATATCCTGCTTCGGTTAATGTAGTTGCATCAGCAATCACAAATGGAATATTGAGAATTTTTGCTAATGTTTCAGCTAATAATGTTTTTCCGCATCCAGTAGGACCAATCATTAATATGTTGCTTTTTTTAATTTCAATTTTTTCTGTATTTGTTGGATAATTTTCATATAAAATACGCTTGTAATGATTATAAACTGCTACTGATAATATTTTTTTTGCAAAATTTTGTCCTACTATATATTGATCTAATTCTTTTTTTATTTTTTTTGGTGTTAATTTGAATTGTATATTTTCATGATTTTTCATATTAGATATATTTCTCCTATATTGCGATGATTATAATATCAAATAGTACAGCATCTAAAATTGTGGGTATTATGCAAATTTTTTTATCACGTAATTTTACATCAATTGATATGTTATACAGAATTTTTTTCCTTACGATAATATAATATTTTATCAATTAATCCATATTTTTTTGATTCTTTTGCATTAAAAAAACAATCTCTTTCAGTATCTTTTTCTATTGTTGTAATTTTTTGTCCTGTATGTAAAGACAAAATTTTATTAATTATATTTTTTGTTTTAATAATTTCTTGAGTATGTATCATAATATCTGATGCTTGCCCTTGATAACCACCGATAGGTTGATGGATCATTATTCTTGAGTGTTTTAAACAGAATCTTTTATTTTTTGTTCCTGCACATAAAAGTATTGCTGCCATTGAACATGCTTGTCCAATACAAATTGTATTAATATCTGGTTCAATAAATTGCATTGTATCATAAATAGACATACCAGATGTAACTATCCCTCCTGGAGAGTTAATATATAAAAAAATATCTTTTTTTGGATTTTCTGATTCTAGAAATAGCATTTGTGCAATAATAGTATTAGACATATAATCTTCAATTTTACCTGTAATAAAAATAATTCTCTCCTTTAAAAGCCGAGAATATATATCATACGATCTTTCTCCGGTATTATTTTTTTCAACAACCATAGGTATTAAATTTTTATTAAAAATATTTTTTTTTTTATTTTTAAACATTATTTTTCCTGTTTTGAATATTTTCAAGATTATTTAAATATTTTATATGTTCTTTTGTATTTTTTTTTGTATTATTATATCTCTTAAATTATATGTTTTGTGTTGGATTGTAAAATAAGATGATAAATTATGAATGATTTTTTTTTCTAAAATAATGTTATGTATGTAGTTCAGTATATTTTTTTTGTGTTGTGGTATTTGCATAATTTTTTGAAATTGTAAATTATTTTTTTTTTCCCATTGAATGTATTGGTCTATTTCTTTTTCTGTTACACGAATGTTTTTTTGATGTGTAATAGATTTTATAATTAATTCAATTTGAAGATCATTGATAATTTTTTTTGTAAGGTTTTTATAATATTTTGGATAAAATATATTTTTTGATTTTTGTATATATTGTTTTATATATATATCTTGCATTTTTTTTATTTTTTCTTGTAAAAAAATATCTGGTATATTAATGATGTGATTTTTTTTAATGTTTTGTATAATTTGTTTTTTTAATTCTGTATATTCTAATCTAAGAGCATATTGTTTTAATTTGTTTTTTATAGTATTTTTTAAATTCTCATTATATAATTTTTTTTTTTTTTCTAATACATTATTAAATGTATTTTTTGAGTATGTTATGTAAGGCGTTAATACTTTCCCAATGTGAATTTTTATTTTTAATGTTTTGTTTTTGTATCTTATGTCGGGATGTTGTGCTGGTATTTTTATTTGCACAATAATGATATTATTTAATTGTTTATTTATTAATTGTTTTTCTATTTGTGTAATAATTTCTTTTTTTTTTATTGTAAATGTTAACTTGTTGATTTTTGTATTTTTAAATGTATTATTAGATTCAATTTGATAATATATAGTTACTTTATCATTGTCTTGAATTTGATTGTAGTTTTTTTTCCAATTAATTTTTTGATTTTGATTTTGATTAATATAATTTGTAACATCTAAATCATCTATGATAATTGTTTTTTTTTGGATGTGCAATGTTTTAAATGTATTTAAATTAATTTCTGGAATAGACTGGAAATATACTGAGTAAATTAAATCAGTATTTTTTGGATATTGATGGATAATAATTTTTGGTTCATTGATAATATGTATTTTTTTTTTTAAAAGAATTTTTTTTAAATTATTATATATAGTATTTTGAATAGTCTTGTTTTCTATATGATTGTTATATTTTTGTTGTATTATTTCAATTGGAATTTTATTTTTCCTGAACCCAGGTATATTTATTTTTTTTTTAATATTTACAATTACCTTTTTACGTACTATATTTATTTCTGTATTTGGGACTTTAATTTTTAATTCTTGCTCAAAATCGTTATTTTTGTTTAAAAAAAATTTCATGGTTTTTCCTATCTTGATTAATATAGTATTAAAATAAATTTTAATAAAAATATTTTTCAATATGTATTTTTGAATCGTATTAAATAATTGTAATATATTTAAAATTGGTATTTATACTGATTAGTACATTGTAGTATAATGTATTTTGCAGTAATATCATTGTAAAATATTACATAAATTTACATATATTTTTTTTGATATTTATTATATTATTTTTTTTCCATTCATGGAAAGTATACGTATGTATAGAAAGTGCATAAATTGTATTATTTATTTCTTTTGACAAAGCTTGATATACTTGTCGGTGTCGATTTAGAATACTTTTTTGAACAAAGGCGTTACTAACAATTAGTATTGTTAGATGTTTTTTAGAATTATTATTTTTATGATACATACTATTATCATATATTTTAACAATTTCAGTATTAAAGTATTTTTTTATTTTGGATAACATAATTATTCTATTCCTATAATATTTAAAATAATAATTCATTATTTTCTTAATATATTTTATCAGTAATGATTTTATATTACTTTCTATAATATATTATATTAATAATAGATTACATCAATATTTGATTAAATAATAAAATGTTATTGAGGATTATATAAATTGCATGAATAACAGAAATATTTTTGAAAAGGTTATATTAATGTTAGGAATATTTTTATTAGTTGGTTGTCATAGAACTATTTTTCATCCTGCAGGTATTGTAGCAATAAAACAGTATCAATTGATATTCATTGCTTTTGTTGCTATGTTAACATTAGTAATACCTGTAATTCTGATGACTTTATTTTTTGTATATAAATATCGTCATGTTAAGATGAGTACTTATACTCCTAACTGGTCTTATTCTACAAAAGTTGAATTAATGGTTTGGTTTATTCCTGTGATGATTGTTTGTTTTCTTGCAGCTTTAGCTTGGCAAACATCTAATGGATTAGATCCAAGAAAAAAGATAATATCGGTACGTAAACCTGTAATTATTAATGTAATTGCATTAGATTGGAATTGGTTATTTGTATACCCTGAAGCACATATTGCTACTATGAATGAGATTGTCATACCAAATAATACTCCAATTCATTTTAATATTACTTCTAGTTCTGTAATGAGTGCGTTTTTTATTCCAAAATTAGGAAGTCAGATTTATGCTATGCCGAAAATGAATAGTGTATTAAATTTGATGGCAAAGTTTCCTGGTGTTTACCACGGTTTGTCCTCAAATTATAATGGTCAAGGATTTTCAAATATGAAATTTAATACGATTGTTGTGCCAAATAATTATATTTTTCATAAATGGGTGAAACGAGTACAACATGTTCCTGAAAAATTAAATACTTTTCATAAGTTTCAGTTAATAGCACAACCAAGTTTATTGCATTCAGTGAAGTATTTTTCTTCTGTGTACCCTAATTTATTTAACAGAGTGATGTATAGAATGTTATCTTAATTATTTATTAATTACTATGAAAAATGCATTCAAGTTATATTAGAGGAAATAAAATGTTTGGAAAATTAACTATTAATAGTATTCCGTATAATGAACCTATTATTATGGTAACGTTTGCTATCATTTCTTTTGTTATTTTGATGATAGTATCTGTAATCACTTACTTGAAACAATGGAAATACTTATGGTCGCAATGGTTTACTTCTGTTGATCATAAAAAAATATCAGTTATGTACTTAATTTTAGCATTTGTGATGTTATTTAGAGGATTTATTGATGCTTGTATGATGCGTTTGCAACAATTTTATGTTTCGAATAAAAGTACAGGTTTTTTAACACCACATCATTACGATCAGATTTTTACTGTACATGGTGTAATTATGATTTTTTTTGTTGCTATGCCTTTAATTACTTCATTAATGAATTTAGCAGTACCTTTACAGATTGGTGCCAGAGACGTAGCATTTCCATTTTTAAATAATTTAAGTTTTTGGTTAACTGTCAGTGGTGCAATGTTAGTAAATGTATCTTTGGTTATTGGGGAATTTGCACAAACAGGATGGTTAGCATATCCTCCTTTATCTGAAATGCAGTATAGTTCAGGAGTGGGTGTAGATTACTGGATTTGGAGTTTACAAATTGCTGGAATTGGTACTACGTTAAGTGGAGTAAATTTTATTGTTACAATTTTAAAAATGCGTGCTCCTGGTATGAATTTATTTAAAATGCCAGTGTTTGTATGGACTGCACTGTGTTCAAATATTTTAATTATTTCTGCGTTTCCTGTTTTTACAATGACATTAATATTATTAAGTTTAGATCGTTATTGTGGATTTCATTTTTTTACTAATAGTTTTGGCGGAAATGCTATGATGTATATTAATTTAATTTGGATTTGGGGACATCCTGAAGTATATATTTTAATTTTACCTGCATTTGGTGTATTTTCCGAGGTAGTATCTACTTTTTCTAAAAAAAGATTATTTGGTTATGTATCTCTTGTATGGGCAACGATTTCTATTACGATATTATCTTTCGTAGTATGGTTACATCATTTTTTTACTATGGGTTCTGGTGCAAATGTAAATGCTTTTTTTGGAATTACTACTATGATTATTGCAATTCCAACAGGTGTAAAAATATTTAATTGGCTTTTTACAATGTATCAAGGAAGAATTCGTATTCATTCTGCTATGTTGTGGACTATTGGATTTTTAATTACTTTTACAATTGGTGGTATGGCTGGAGTGATTTTATCGATACCTGCTATTGATTTTATTTTACACAATAGTTTATTTTTAGTAGCACATTTTCATACTGTTATTATTGGAGGTGTTGTTTTTGGATGTTTTGCAGGTATTACATATTGGTTTCCAAAATTATTTGGTTTTATATTAAATGAAAAATGGGGGAAATTATCTTTTTTTTTCTGGATAATAGGATTTTTTGTTACTTTTATGCCTTTATATTATTTAGGTTTAATGGGTATGACACGTAGGATTAGTCAAAATATTACTTATAAATTTCATTTTATGTTGTCTATATCTATGATTGGTGTAGGATTCATTTCATTGGGCATATTATGTCAAATGATACAATTATATATCTCTATTAAAAATAGAAGATTGAATTATGATGACACTGGTGATCCATGGGATGGAAGAACATTAGAATGGAGTACTACATCTCCTCCACCGATTTATAATTTTGCATGCATTCCAAATGTAAGTAGCATAGATGATTTTTGGTATAATAAACAAAAAGGCGTGTTATATAAAAATAATGTATATAAAGATATTCATATGCCAAAAAATACTTCTTTGGGAATTTTATTAGGTATTTTTTCTTTTTTTATTGGTTTTTCTATGGTTTGGCATATTTGGTGGATGTGTATATTTTTTTCTATTTTGAGCATATTAGTTTTTTTTGTATATAGTTTTTATATTGATCATTATTATATTACACATATTGAAGTGCAAAATATAGAACAAAATACATTATTTTAATCTTGAAAGGAAAATAAATAATGCATCATATGATACATAAGCATAAAAACATTTTAGATAAGTGTAATGTTTTACAAAGTAATAATACGTTTGGATTTTGGTTATATTTAATGAGTGATTGTATATTATTTGCAACTATGTTTGCAGTGTATTGTGTTGTACGCATTAATGTTAAGATCAATCATAATATTTTTGACTTAAAAATAGTTTTTTTAGAAACAATTATTTTATTAATTAGTTCTATTTTTTGCGGAGTAGTAGTTCTTAGTGTAAAATATCAAAAAATATTATTTACATATATATTTTTGATATTAACTTTTTTGATGGGTAGCTTATTTTTATATTTCGAATTAAATGAATTTTTTAATTTAGTAAACTTGGGATATACACCGCAAAAAAATGGATTCTTTTCTTCTTTTTTTACATTAATTGGTATGCATGGTATACACATTGCATGTGGTTTGTTTTGGATAATAGGATTGTTATTTCAAGCAAATAAGTTGCGTACAAGTAATAAATTTTATGTGAACATTTTATGTTTTAGTTTATTCTGGCATTTTTTAGATATAATTTGGATTTGTATTTTTACTATAGTATATTTATCTGGAAATATATTATGAATAATTCTACTTTATCGTTAAGCTGTTTTTTAAAAGAAATAAAATTATATTTTTTTGGATTTTTATTTTCTATTTTTTTAACAACAATACCCTTTTTTATAGTATTTTCGCATATTTTTAAAGTATATGTTGCATTAATGATAATAATATTTTGTGCTGTCATACAGTGTGTTGTACATTTAAAAATTTTTTTACATTTGAGTTACTCTTCGAAAAATTATTGGAATTTTATTTTTTTACTTTTCACATTCTTAATTATTTTGATTATTATTTCAGGTTCAATATGGATTATGTGCAATTTGAATCATCATTTTTATTACCATAGTCATCATATTACATAATGAAAAAAATTTTTCAATTAATAAAACCAAGGATTATTTTAGTCAATTTAATTGCAGTAATTGGAAGTTTTTTTTTTGCTGTAAAAAAAAAATTTAGTTTTATTTTTTTATTATGTGTATTGTTAGGGACAGCAATGATGATTGCTTCTGGTTGTATATTTAATAATATTATTGATATTAGCATTGATCATAAAATGTTTCGTACTAAAGATAGAATTTTAATACATAAAAAGCATTTCATTATATATGCTAAAATAGTAGCATGTTTATTATTTTTATTAAGTATAGTAACATTTGTTTTTTTTGTAAACATATTATCAGCTTTTTTAGCTACTATAGGATTTATATTTTACGTAATAATATATACATATATGAAACGTATTTCAATTTATGATATTATAACAGGTAGTATTGCAGGAGCTATGCCTCCATTAATTGGGTATTGTTCAGTAACTAATTATATTGATTTTAAGGCAATACTATTATTTTTTTTATATTTTATCTGGCAGATTCCACATTCTTATACTATTTTTATCATACATCACAATGATTATAAAATTGCTAAAATACCAACTATTGTTATAAAAAACGGAAAAATTACTACTCTAAAAAATATATTTTACTATATTATGATTTTTATGGTAGTGATTTTATTTTTTTACATCTTAAATTACATTAATATCGTATATTTTATATTATTTTTTATAAGTTCTTTATTCTGGATGATAATATCCTACATATATTATCTTTTTTCGAATAATTTATTTTTTTTAAAATTATTATTTTTTTGGTCTATTATAGTTATTTTTGTTATAAATTTTTCATTTATTATAAATTATATTTTTTTATAAACATATTTTAGATTTTGGTAATCCTGCAATTTTATTTGCTTGTTGTCGTATACCTTTTGGGAATAAAGATAATAAATATTTATTATTACATTTTTCAATTGTAAAAAAATTTTTCATTAACTTTAACAACATTCTGTTAGGTGGGATAACATGAAATTCTGTATAGCATTTTCTAATAAAATAAATAACTTCCCAATGGTCAGGTGTTAAGGTAATGGATTCTTTTTTTGCAATATCCTGGGCAATTTTTATATTCCATGTTTGTTTTTTCATATTATTTTGTATTGTATAAGATTTTTGTATGATATTTACTTCTATGAGTGTATTTTTTAATACGCAGAGAATGTTAGGTAAATAAAAATATAAGCGATGAGTTATTTGAAATATTTATAATGATAAATTTTTATATATTTATGTAGAAAATAATTATTAATTATATCAAAAATATATGAATTTAAAAACGAATATTAATGATGTGAGGAAAATATTTTATTAAGTATTAATTTTATTATAATTGAAAGATATATTTTTCCATAAATGAAATATTTTATTTAGTAAGATAATTTGTATATTATATTCCATAGTTATCTTTTATTTTGTATCAATTATCATTGATAATGTTATTATTTATGTTTTTACAAAATCATATTAGTTAATTTTTAATTCTGGTATTATTTATTATTATATTTACTAATGAAAGATGATGATTTTATAATTGAGATATTTTATTAATAATATTTTTAGTGTTAATAAGATTACTTTATAAGTATGAGCATAATTTATATAAGATTTCTTAAATATTTGATTTTATATGATATATTTTTATAAAATATATATATTTAATATGAAAATATGAAACTTAGTGATATAAAAATGAATTTGGTACATCTTGTGATAAAAATTTTTATTATATATTTTTTATCAGATGATAAATATATTCTATAATTGATTTAAATATATTATATTTTTCATAAAGTAATATTATGAGAGTTTTAATATTATTTTTAAAAAAGATTGATTGTTATATGATGATTCTTTGTATTAAATATTATTAAAATTTATAAGTATTAAATTATAATTTTTATTGTTATATGTTATTTATTGAAACTGATGTATTTTTATTATATTAAAATACCAGAATAATATTTTTATGATGTTTTGTTATGAATTTTATTAGCTGCATTTTGCAATACACCATTAATAAATTTATAACTATTGTCTGTACCAAACAATTTAGCTAATTCAATACTTTCATTAATTGATACTTTATATGGAATATCTGTTCTATTATATAATTCATAAAAAGATAATCTTAATATTGCTTTTTCAATTTGTCCTATTTCTTGTAATTTTCTATGGAGACATGATTTTATTAGAATATCTAATTCTTTATAATTATTAATTATATTTGTAATAACACTATTAAAATATTCAATATCTATTTTTTGTATGTTAATTTTTTCTAGATATTGTTTTTTGATATTTGAAATACTACTTCTTGAAATTTCCCAGGTATAAAGAGCCTGTATTACATATTTTCTTGTACGTTTTCTAAATTTAGGGGTCATCTTTATTATCCTGGATTAATTGTTTTATTCTTTACATTTTAATTGTATACAAACATTTTAAAATTGTATATATTAAAATATTGGTTTTAATATTATACGTATATCGGATCCAATTTTTTTAATATGTGTAAAAATAAATTTTTTTACTTTATCTAAAGTAAATTTCTGTAATTCATAATATAATGGTTGTGCTACATTTCCTAGCATTTTTGGTGCAATATATAAAATTATTTCATCAACTAATTTTAATTGAATCATACTACTAAATAAATGTGCACCGCATTCTACAAATACTGTATTTATTTGATATACACCTAATAATTTAAAAAGTTCTTTTAAATTAATATTTTTTTTGTATTTTGATATTATAATTTGTTTAACATGTTTAGGCCAAATGTTTTGGTCTTGATGTAATTTAATTAGCCATATTTCACTTGTATCATCTTTTATAATTTTATGTTTTGGTTGTATTTGGTTTTTGCTATCGATAATTATTCTGACGGGTTGTACGTATTTTTTTTGATGAAATTTTTCAATGCAATATCTTACAGTTAGTGTGGGATTATCATTTAAAATAGTTTTACTAGTACTTAAAATAGCTGAGCTTAATGCACGAAATTGATGTGTATCTTTTCTTGCATGGATTCCAGTAATCCATTTGCTTTCTCCACTTTCCATAGCTATTTTTCCATCAATAGAAATTGCCATTTTTAATTGTATCCATGGAATTCCTGTTGTCATTCTCTTAAAGAATCCTAAATTAATTTTCTTAGCTTCTTCTGACATGATTCCAATTGTTACTGATATTCCTGCTGATTTTAAATATTCAATGCTTTTACCAGACATAATTGGGTTTGGATCTAAAATGGCAACAACTACTCTTTTAATTCCAGATGAAATAATTAAATCACAACACGGAGGTGTTTTACCAAAGTGATTACAAGGTTCTAAGGAAATATATGCTGTAGCATTTTTTGATAATAATCCTGCCATATTAATAGCATATACTTCTGCATGATATTCACCTGATTTTTGATGCCATCCAGTACCTACGATTCTATTTTTTTTAGTAATGATACATCCCACTATGGGATTAGGACGTGCGGTATACATTCCTTTTTTAGCTAATTGAATTGCTTTATTCATATAATACTGATCTTTCAAGTATTGTATATTATTTTTTACAAATTCATTCATTCGTTGTTGTATGTTATATTTTAAAATGAAATTTAATTGTTTATAATATTACATTTGATATATAAAAAATTTATTATTTCGTAATATTTTTTATCACATTAATCATTTCTAATATTGTTAATGCAGCTTCGCTGCCTTTATTACCCAATTTTGCTCCTGATCGATGTATTGCTTGTTCAATATTTTCTGTCATTAGAATTCCTAATGCAATGGGTATGTTTGTTTTTATACTAATATTAGATATTTTTGTAGTAATATCAGATGAAAGGGTATGAAAATGAATTGTTTCTCCTTTTATAATTGTTCCCAACGCAATGATACCATGGTATTTACACTTATGTGTAAGAATATTTGCAATAATTGGGATTTCATATGATCCAGGAATTTTTATAATTGTAATATTTTCATTTTTTACCTGACCCATTCTATTTAAGATATCAATAGCACCATTTAATAGATTTATATTGATAAAATTATTAAACCGAGGTACTATAATCGCTATTTTTGCATCTTTAGAAATGATATCACTTTGAATGATTTTTATTTTATTTTCTTTATTGTTGTTTGTATTGTTGTTCATAATATTTTTCGTTTGATTTTTATTGATAATTATAATATATAATATTTTTGTATTTTAATATTGATTTTTATATTGTTATAGTATACAATATAAAAAGTAGCGGGGTGGAGCAGTATGGTAGCTCGTCGGGCTCATAACCCGAAGGTCGCTGGTTCAAGTCCAGCTCCCGCAAAGGTATAAACAATTGGTTATTTAATTTTATGTAACATAATTAGTTTTTTTAATATATATTTTTAATTTCTTACAAGGTGATTTTATTTTATTATCATCTAACGCTTTTTTGAATTGTACCATTAGATCCCAATATACTGTATTTAAAATATTTGTATTACTCCAACAGCGAGCAATAAAATTCATCGAGTACGGTTCTAATTTATTGAGTCCAACTATGATATCTTTATTTTTTAAAACTCTAGGTTCATTATACATTACATCTTTTAAAACTTTAATTACTAAATCAACATTAGTATTATTGGTAACATTAATTATGAATTCATTTCTTCGACATGGTTCTCTAGAATAATTTATAATATTATTAGATGTAATTTTACCATTTGGAACAACGATAATTTTTCCATCTAATGTTTTTAATGTAGTATAAAATACGTGTATATTTAATACAGTACCCGCAACATTTTTACAAACTACATATTCTCCTACGCGTAGTGGGCTGAATATAATTAACAAAACTCCTGCTGCAAAATTCGATAAAGAACCTTGTAATGCTAATCCAATTGCCATACCAGCAGCGCCTAAAATAGCTATAACTGATGTTGTTTGTACTCCTAATCTACCTAAAGCAATAATTGTACTAATAGTGATGACAATATATCGTGTAATGATAGTAAGAAAATCTGATATTGTAGTATCGATTTTTCGATGATATAAGATTTTTTTAAATGTTTTAGCAATGACTTTAGAAGTAAAAATACCAGTTAACATAATAATAATCGCTGATATTATATTAATAATATATTGTATTAATATTTTTTGATGTAGTATAATCCAGTGACTTATATAATTCATATTATTAATTACGTTACATTCTTGCATGTTTTACTCCTAAAGACTAATTTATTTTTCAGAATATATATTTACCATAAGTTATATGCGTTTAATGTTTTAAATATTTGGATTAGTTGTTTAGATATAGAAAGTTTTGATTCTTTTATCCACTTTCTTGGATCATAATATTTTTTATTTGGATGATGTAATCCCTTAGGATTACCTAATTGTGTTTGTAAATATAACCGATTTTTTTTATAATATTCTAAAATACCTTTCCAGGATGCCCATTGTATATCAGTATCAACATTCATTTTAACTACTCCATATTCAATAGCTTCGGCAATATTTTTTACAGATGACCCAGATCCTCCATGAAATACGAAATTAATTGGTTTTTTAGATTTAAGATTGTTTTTTTTTCTGATATAATTCTGTGTGTTATATAAAATTTTAGGTTTTAAATGTACATTTCCCGGTTGATATACTCCATGAACATTACCAAATGCTGCTGCTATAGTGAAATCGGGACTAATATTAATCAGTTTTTTATATGCATAATTTACGTCTTTAGGGTGAGTGTATAATAATTCGGTATTTATATTACTATTATCGATACCATCTTCTTCACCTCCTGTACAACCTAATTCAATCTCTAAAAATATATTTATTTTTTGCATCTTATGTAGGTATTTTTTGCATATTTTTATATTTTTTTCGATACTTTCTTTTGATAAATCCAGCATATGAGAAGAAAAAATTGGATGTCCTGTTTGTTTGAAATTTTTTTCACTATGATGAATGAGATGATCAATCCAAGGTAATATATCGATGTGGCAATGATCGGTACTTAATATTACTGGTATATCATAATATTTTGATACTAAATGTACGTGTTTTGCTGCAGAAATGGCACCTAAAACTGATTTTTGAATATTTGATATACTATGTATATTTTCTCCTGCTATAAACATAGATCCACTGTAAGAGAATTGAATTATAACTGGAGATTTCATTTTAGCAGCAGTTTCTAGTACTACGTTAATAGTATATATATTAGTGCAATTAATGGCTGGTATTGCAAATTTTTTTTTTTTTGCTAATTTAAATATTTTATGTATATCTTTTCCAAAAATTACTCCCGGTTTAATATTATTTAACATACTTTTCCTTTTTATAAATTTTTATTTTATTTTAATATTTTTAGATTGTATTATTTATATTATGTTTTTTTTTTGATAATTCTAACATATGTATTGCAGGTAGTTTTGTACCTTCTGCAAATTCTAAAAAGGCACCTCCTCCTGTTGAGATATAAGATATATTATTTTTAATATCAAACATATTGATGACGTTAATTGTTTCTCCTCCACCTGCTATGGAGAATGCTTTACTAATAGCAATACTTTTTGCTAATTTTCTTGTTCCTATAGAAAAATTTTTAAATTCAAATACACCCATTGGTCCATTCCATAAAATAGTTTTTGCTGTTTGAATCACTTGAGTGATTTTTTTAATACTTTTGTTACCAATATCCATAATTTCTTCGTTTTCTTTAATTTCAGATGGTTTTTTATTTATAGCAATACTTTTATCTGAAAATTCTGTGCCTATTCTT
>NZ_CP032999.1:0-27573 GCF_005080725.1 Buchnera aphidicola (Sarucallis kahawaluokalani) | reverse complement strand
AATATTTTTTTTTGTCATTTTATCAATATATGACATACCAAAAGCAGATAATACAAATGTTAAATGAATAATAACACACCACATAATTTTATCATCTAAAATTTTTTCTGCTTCCATAAATAATCGCAATAAATGTACAGAAGAGATTGCTACTATAGAAGATGCAACTTTATTTTTAATAGAATTCACATCCATCGTTCCCATCCAACTCAATCGTTTTTCACTATCATGAATATCCATTTTGGAAATAAAATTTTCATATCCTGAAAACATAACCATAACTAATAACCCACCAACTAGAGATATATCAATTAATGATAAAACAACCAATACTAATCCAGATTCTGACATAATTAAAATTTCTGGTATAACTGAAATTATTTGCTGAAAAAACTTAAGTGTTAATAATATAAAACCGAAAGATAATCCAATATATACAGGAAACATTAACCAACGAGATGCATATATCATTTTTTCAATCATTTCTTCCATGTAAAACTATCTCCTATTACTAAACTAAATTTTTAATGGCATATATAGTGTAAAATATATAAACATCGATTTATCAAATGTCATATTAATACATAAAAATATAATTAAATATGAAACAATCTTTCAAATATACAATACGTTTTTAAATATTTGATATAAAATATTATTAGGAAAAAAAATGAATTTAAACAATCAAAAAATTCAAACCGCATTAATTAGTGTATTTGATAAAAATGAACTTCTCCCTGTTGCTAGAAAATTATTTGAAAAAAAAATACAAATATTCTCTACTAATAAAACAAATCATTTTTTAAAAAAAAATCAAATCATAACAAAAAATATATCTGAAATTACTCAATACCCAGAAATTCTTGATGGGCAAATTAAAACAATACATCCAAAAATTTTCGGAGGTATTTTAGGAACAAAAAAAAATAATAAATCAACAATAAAAAAATATAATATTACTATAATCGATTTAATTATAGTAAATTTCTACCCATTAAATACATTATGTGATTCCAATAATATAGATATTGTAAAAAATATCGATATAGGCGGGCCAGCTATGATAAGGGCAGCAGCAAAAAACTACAAAAACACCATTGTAATAGTCGATATTAATGATTATCAATATATTTTAGATATGATAAATGATAAAAAAGATATTAGCCTCTCCGATAGATTAAAATTTGCAAAAAAAGCATTTGAATATACTGCGAATTATGATTTATCAATTTTAAATCATTTAAATAATACAATACATGATTGTAAAAATAAAAAATTCAGTTTACCAGAAAAAATTTTCATGACATACGAAAAAAAACAAAAACTACGATATGGTGAAAATCCACACCAAAAAGCAGCACTATATACACCTAATCATAACATAAATCAAATAGATTACATTAACAATATCAAACAACTTAATGGATCTGATTTATCTTATAATAATATATATGATGCTTATACAGCATTTGAATGTGTAAATCAATTTTCTGATCCATCATGTGTAATTATTAAACATGGAAATCCATGTGGTGCATCAAGTGCTTCTACTCAAGAGTTAGCATATTTAAATGCATATAATACCGATTCTATTTCAGCATTTGGCGGAATTATTGGTTTTAATAAAATTATTACTCAACAAGTTATTCTAACGATTATAAAAAAACAATTTGTTGAACTAATTATTGGACCTGCGATTACTATTAATGCACTGAAAATTATTCAAAGAAATAAAAAAATTAAGTTAATTATTTATAATAATTATGATGAAAACAAATTATCTACAATAGAATATAAAACTATAAATCATAGTTTACTAGTACAAGAAACAATACATAATATCAGTGATGATAAATCATGGAAAATAGTAAGTAAAAAAAAACCTAACGAACTAGAAAAGAAATATGCTATGTTTTGTTGGAAAATTACCAAATTTGTCAAATCTAATGCTATTGTGTATACTAATAAATACAATGTTATTGCAATTGGTGCAGGACAAACCAGTCGTCTAACATCAGTAAAAATTGCAAATTTAAGATATCATGAAAATAAAAAAAAATTCAAACTCGAAGATCATAAAATTATTGTAGGATCCGATGCATTTTTTCCATTTCGTGATAGTATTGACGAATGTAAAAAAAATATTCAAAACATATCTTGCATTATTCAACCAGGTGGATCTATTCGAGATCAAGAAGTAATACAAGCAGTCGACGAATACCAAATTTGTATGATTTTTACTCATCAAAGAACATTTAGACACTAAAAAATTTTTGATAAAACATAAAAAAAAGGGGTATATTTCCCCCTTGAGTTATATAATAAAATCCAATAATAAAATTAACTATTATTTTTCTTGCGCATATTTTTTGTTGCAATCACCATGTTTTTTAATGCTAATTTTGTCTCTTCCCAATTTCTTGTTTTTAATCCACAATCAGGATTCACCCATAAACGATCTATAGGAATATACTTTATTGCTTCACTTAATAAACTTTCTATCTCCGATATAGTCGGAATATTTGGTGAATGAATATCATAAACTCCAGGACCAATTTCATTAGGATACTTGAATTTCTTAAAAAATCTTAATAATTCCATATCGGATCTAGCAGTTTCAATAGTAATCACATCAGCATCTAATTCTACAATAGCATCCATAATATCTTGAAACTCACAATAACACATATGTGTATGAATTTGCGTAATATCTTGAACTTTAGAAGAAGTAATACGAAATGATTTCGTAGCCCAGGATAAATATTCATTCCATTCAGATTTTTTTAATGGTAAACCTTCTCGTAATGCAGGTTCATCAATTTGAATAATATGTATACCACCACTTTCTAAATCAGATACTTCATCACGTAAAGCTAGCGCAATTTGATTACATATAATCTGTTTAGGTAAATCTTCTCTTAAAAATGACCATGAAAGAATAGTAACAGGGCCAGTTAACATAGCTTTGACTGGTTTCTTCGTTAGAGATTGTGCATATTGCAACCATTCCGTAGTAATTTTTTTAGACCGATATACATCACCAACAATAATAGGGGGTTTAACACAACGAGAACCATAACTTTGAACCCAACCAAAATCTGTAAATACAAAACCATGCAAATGTTCACCAAAATATTCAACCATATCATTTCGTTCAAATTCACCATGTACTAATACATCAAGTTCTAATTCCTCTTGAGTGGAAATAACATTTCTAATATGTTTTTTTATTTCTGCGCTATAATCGTCAAAATTAATGTTTTTATTTTTATAATCAAGACGTAATTTTCGAATATCATTGGTTTGAGGAAATGATCCAATAGTTGTAGTTGGTAATAATGGAAGACCAAATTTTCTTTTTTGTAAATTAGCACGTATAACGTAAGGTACACTGCGTACAGTATCACTTTTATGTATTTTATTAATAGCTGATCGGACAAATGGATTATTTACTTGATTAGAATAATTATGTGTATATAACAAATTACTCCACTCTTCTAAGATACTGACATTATCTGATTTTAAAGCTTTAGTTAATAAATTTATCTCATAACATTTTTGTACAGCAAAAGAAAACCAATTTTTTACCTCAATACTAATATTTTTCTCAGAATTTAAATCAACTGGACAATGTAAAAATGAACACGATGCACCAACCCAAACATGCTTACGAACCATTAACATTGTTCGAATAATATTAAACCAATATTTTAAATCAGATTTCCAAATATTACGACCATTAATTACACCTAATGATAATATCCAATGCTCAGGAACTAAATTATTTAATTCAACAAGGTTATATTTACCATGTACTAAATCAACATGTAAACCATCAACAGGTAATTTAACAATTGTTTTTAAATTATGTTCTATACCATCGAAAAATGTGGTTAATAATAATTTATAATTACCTGAAAAAAATGAATAAGATAATTCAAATGCTTTTAACCATTCATCAGAAAGTTCTAATGATAAAATAGGTTCATCAATTTGTATCCAATCAATACCTTTTTCGTGTATTTTAGAAAGTATTTCTTGATATACTGGTATTAAATTTCTTAATAGATCTAAACGATTGAAATCTTTACCTTTAGTTTTACCTAGCCATAAATATGTTATTGGTCCTAAAATCACCGGTTTTACTTTATATCCGTAGTTTAAAGCTTCATCAATTTCATGAAACAATTGACACCATGTTATGCTAAATGTTTGATCTTGAACAAACTCGGGCACTATATAGTGATAATTTGTATTAAACCATTTAGTCATTTCAGCAGCTGCAACTGGCTTTCTGTTAGGTGCTATTCCCCGAGCAATATAAAATAATGTATCTAAATCTACACATTTATTGACATTTTTATGTCTTTCTGGAATATTCCCTAATAACATACTTGTTGACAAAACATGGTCGTACCAGGAAAAATCACCTACACATACAAAATCAATCTCTGATTCTTTTTGTTTTTTCCAATGCTGTAACCGTAAATCTAAACCTATCTTTAACAGTTGTTCTCGTGAAATTTGATTAGACCAGTAACTTTCTTGAGCTTGTTTTAATTCCCGCTGAGAACCTATTCTGGGAAATCCTAAAATATGATTCATAATGGGCATAAATAACATCCTATGAACTTAAAAATAAATATTATTATAATTTCCCTTAATAATGATTTATTATATCATATTAATATTAATTACACCATCATCAATTTAAATATGAAATATTATATTTCATGAAAATATCTTGATAAAAAATTTTTAAGATATGAATACTATACATTTGAAATATAAAAATTTAAAAAAAAAAAAAAAATACGCAAATGATAAAAATATTCGTATATTACACATAAAAAATTAATCATTTTAATTTATACTCCATATTACAAAAATATAAATTAAAATATGCAATTTTCGTTTTTAAAGATATGTAATATTATTCGATAATTTTAATCAGAATCTATTTTAATAATCTCTACAGCACAATATTCAAGTTGACGAACTCGTTCTGCAGAAATCTTATACTTACATGCAATATCATATAAAGTAATTTTATTTTTTTTACTTAACCATCTCGAATATATAATGTAACGACTTCGTTCATTTAACTTTAATATTGCGTGATTTAATTTATTAGCTGCATGAATATCCCAATTATATCTTTCTAATTGCTTAGAAAAATTAGATTTATAATCCTGTAAATAAGGTATAAAATTTTTTATTTTAAAATGTTGATTATTTTTTTTTACATCAGTACATAAAGTAATATCTTGAATTAACATTCTTGATTCCATATCTTGAATATCTTGATATTTTACACCTAGATCTCTTGCAACAATTTTAATTTCTCCACCAGTAAACCAACCTAATCGAACTTTTGTCTTACGTAAATTAAAAAACAATTTTCTTTGTATTTTTGTTGTTGCAACTTTTACAATACGCCAATTTTTTAATATATATTCATGAATTTCTGATTTAATCCAATGTACAGCAAAAGATATAACACGTACATTGATATTTGGATTAAATCGACGCACCGCTTTCATTAAACCAATATTACCTTCTTGAATTAAGTCAGACTGTGAAAATCCATACCCTAAGTAACTACGAGAAATATGTACTACAAATCTTAAATTAGCTAAAATAACAGTTCTAGCGGCTGATATATCTGAATGATAATATACACGTTCTGTTAAAACACGCTCTTCTTGAGAAGATAACATCCTCCATCTATTCACTGTATGAATATAAGAGGGCAAATCTTTTAAAGAAAGTTTATTTAAACATTTTGTATAATACATTATTCAAATTCCTATTTTTTCTATAAAAAAGTGATAGATATATAAACCAAAAACATGACATCATTAATACAATTTAAAAAAAATAACAACAATAAAAATATATAATATTTATATTAAAAAATTTTAATAATAAAAATACATTACGATGATAAAAATATAATATGCATTTAATAAAACATACTTTTAATAAAATCTTTGGCATTAAATTTGTAAAAATCAGATATTTTTTCGCCATTACAAAAATATCGAATCGGTATACTAAATTTTTCTAATATAGCAAATATTATACCTCCTTTAGCAGTACCATCCAATTTCGTTAATATGATTCCTGTAATATTATTTATTTTCTGTGAAAATAATTCGGTTTGTATAAGAGAATTTTGTCCATTACGAGCATCTAAAACCAAGAAAATTTCATTCGGGGCATAAGAAATTTTTTTTTGAATTACTCGAACATTTTTTTGTAATTCTTGCATTAAATTAACTTTATTATGCAATCTACCAGCTGTATCAATAATTAAAACATCTATTTTTTTATCATGTGCAAATTCTATTGAATCAAAAATAACAGAAGAAGGATCACTTCCATATGATTTATAAAATACTGGAATCGAAAGTTTATCCCCCCAACAATTTATCTGTTCTATAGCAGCTGCCCTAAAAGTGTCACTTGCAACTAATGCAACAGATTTACCTAATATTTTATAAAAATATGCTAATTTAGCTGCTACAGTAGTTTTACCAACACCATTTACACCAATTAACAAAATAACATATAAATTATTTTCAATGCCATGAGAAATAAAATTTTTATCACAATAATTTCGATTAAGAATAGAAAAAAGATTATTTTGTAATTCAAAATATACATCTTGTTCATTTTCTAATAAACGATTTTTGTATTTTTTAATAAGATTATTAATAATTTTCCTTGATACTTCTGCACCAAAATCAAATTTCAATAATTTATCTTCTAGTTGTGTAAAAAAAATATCATTAATTTTATTTTTAAAAAAAAAATTCTTGATTTTAAAAAACAAATTATTTTTTTGATTTGATATTCCTATCGGATTATCTATACATTGATTTTGATGATTTAATACTACATTAGTATCAGTTATATTATGTGAGGGTTTTTTTTTAAAGAAACTTAACCAAGAAAATATGCTTTTATTATTTTTCATAAATTATACCGAAAAAATAAAATAAAAAAATTAATGTTTATATACAACATAATATGATAATTACCATAATATGTTCATATTAATCATATAAAAGTAAAAATGACATGAAAAAAAAAATCCGTATTATTTCTGGTACATTCAAAGGAAAGAATATCACTACTATTACAGATCATAACTTACGTCCAACAATGCATCGTATTCGAGAAACATTATTTAATTGGTTGTCTCAAAAAATCTCTAACGCAAATTGTCTTGATTGTTTTGCCGGAAGTGGTGCACTAAGTATTGAATCTATATCAAGAGCTGCCAAATATGTCACTGCATTAGAAAATAATAAAAAAATACTATACAATTTAAAAAAAAACATTGTCAAATTAAATATTGAAAATATAAAAATAATTTATACAAATACATTGTCATGGTTAAAAAATACACCTTATAAATATGATATTATTTTTTTAGATCCACCATATAATAAAAAAATTTTACAAAAAACTATTTTTCTTATAGAAGAAAAAAAAATAATTAAACAATCAGGATATATTTATATAGAAAAAAGTCGATTCCAAAAAATTTACTACCCTAAAAATTGGATACTACATAAAAATAAATATACTAAAAATATTAATTATAAATTATATTTTTTCAATAAAATATAAAAAATTCATCACATACATTAAAAGAAATAAAATATAATTTGAGAATGTTATGAAAAATCAACAATTTCTAAAAAAATTAAAAAAAATTATACCAGATCATATTATACCAAAATTTACTAATCAAAAAGATTTGTTACATTGGCATCATAAACAAGGAAAATTACTATCCCAAAAAATTATCAAACAAAATAAAACACTAGAAATTCACGATACATTTAAAAAGTCTGGTATTCGTAAACTATATATGGAATGTTCATTTAACAATTATATTATTGAACATGAAGGACATAAAAAAGTAGTCCATCTTGCTAAAAAATATGCAAAAAATTTTAATAATAATATGTCTAGTTTTGTTTTTTTAGGTAAACCAGGTACCGGAAAAAACCATTTAGCTGCCGCAATTAGTAATTACTTAATATTAAGAGGTAAAAAGGTTTTTATGATTACTATTTCTGATCTTATGTCAACTATTAAATCAACATTTAATAATATTAATAAAAAACTAACCGAAGAAAAATTTATAAAATATTTAAGTAAAATTGATCTACTTATATTTGATGAAATAGGTATACAAATAGAATCAAAATACGAAAAAATGATTATTAATCAAATTATAGAACATAGATCAGCATCAAAAAAACCAACAGGTATGTTATCCAATCTGAACGGTTTCACAATAACAAAAATATTAGGAGAAAATATTATTGATCGAATGAAACTAGGAAATAGCTTGTGGTTGAATTTTAATTGGACAAGTTATCGTAGAAAAAAATAATCAAATATCAATCAGTATTTACATGTTAATTCTAGAATGATACTCACCAGTTTTAGTATCAATTTTTACTATATCACCTACGTGAATAAATGATGGTAATTTTAGTATTAATCCACTTTGTAATTTAAATAATTGAAATTTTGTGCTATTCATTACAAAATTTGATCTTTTATCTATAATATGAGCAATAACTCTAAGATTCACAAATTTACCAATTTCTATTGATATAGGCCGACTATTCCAAAAAGTAATTAAATATTTCTTTTGTTCTATTAGCCAATTATTTTTATCGCGGATAATAGACTTATTTAATGATAATTGTTCAAAACTTACAGGATGCATAAAATACCAATTCTCACGATCATAATAAATATATAAATACTGTATATCTAAAACATCGGCACTAGGAATACTATCAGTAGAACGAAAGGTTTTATCTAATAATTGATTAGTTAATAAATTACGTAATTTTACTCTAGAAAATACCTGTCCTTTACCTGGTTTAACAAAAGTAACATTTTCAATTATATATGGTTGATTTTCAAATAAAACCTTTAATCCTGATTTAAAGTTATTAATAAAATATAAAATCATAAAAATAAGTAATTAATATATAAATGTTTAATAATTACCCCTAAACAAAAAAATTATTTAGGGTAATTATTAATGTATATAAAAAAAAAGTATACACAAGAAGAATTACATCATACCGCCCATTCCACCACCCATGCCTCCTGGTGTCGGAGCACTAAGATCAGGCTTATCTTCTTTTGGTAAATCTGTTACCATACATTCAGTAGTAATCATTAAACCAGCAACAGAGGCTGCATATTGTAATGCAGATCGAGTAACTTTAGTTGGATCTAAAATACCAAAATTAATCATATCTCCGTACTGATCAGTTGCAGCATTATAACCATAATTTCCTTTACCATCTTTTACATTATTAGTTACTACAGATGGTTCTTCACCGGAATTAGAAACAATCTGACGTAAAGGTGCTTCCATTGCACGTAATGCTACTCGAATACCAACATTCTGATCTTCATTTTGTCCAGATAAATTCGAAATACGACCAGCGACTCTCACTAATGCTACACCACCACCTGCAACTACTCCTTCTTCTACAGCTGCACGTGTTGCATGTAATGCATCTTCAACACGAGCTTTTTTTTCTTTCATTTCTACTTCTGTTGCTGCACCTACTTTAAGTACTGCGACTCCACCTGATAATTTTGCTAGTCTTTCATTTAATTTTTCTTTGTCATACTCTGAAGTTGCTTCTTGAGCTTGCTTTCGAATCTGACCAATTCTATTCTGAATAGCATGCTTATTACCAGCGCCTCCAATAATTGTTGTTGTATCTTTAGTAATTACTACACGTTTTGCTTGTCCTAAATCTTCTAGAGTAGATTTTTCTAATTCCATTGCTAATTCTTCAGAAATGACTGTACCAGCAGTTAAAATAGAAATATCTTGTAACATTTCTTTTCTGCGATCACCAAAACCTGGAGCTTTCACTGCAGAAACTTTTACTATACCTCTCATAGAGTTAACAACTAAAGTAGCTAATGCTTCGCCTTCTAAATCTTCGGAAATAATTAATAACGGTTTACTAGATTTAGCAACTGATTCCAACAATGGTAGTAATTCACGAATATTAGAAATTTTTTTATCTGCCATAAGAATATATGGATTATCTAGTTCTACAATTCCAGTTTCTGGTTTATTAATAAAATATGGCGATAAATAACCACGATCAAATTGCATACCTTTTACAACTTCTAACTCATCCTGTAAACCAGTACCTTCTTCTACAGTAATTACTCCATCATTTCCTACTTTTTCCATTGCTTCGGAAATTAATTTTCCAACAGTCTCATCAGCATTAGCTGATATTGTACCCACCTGAGTAATAGCTTTCGAATCTGCACATGGAACAGACATACTTTTTAATTCTTCTACTGCTTTAATTACCGCTTTATCAATACCCCTTTTTAAATCCATCGGGTTCATTCCAGCAGCCACTGCTTTCAAACCTTCATTAACTATAGCTTGTGCTAATAACGTTGCAGTAGTGGTACCATCTCCAGCAGCATCATTTGCTTTTGATGCTACTTCTTTTACCATTTGGGCACCCATATTTTCAAACTTATCTTCAAGTTCAATTTCTCTTGCAACAGATACACCATCTTTAGTAATACTAGGTGCACCAAAAGATTTATCTAAAATAACATTTCGACCTTTGGGACCTAAAGTAACTTTTACTGCATCTGCTAATACATTAACTCCGCGAAGCATTTTCACTCGTGCTTCATTTCCAAATTTTACATCTTTAGCTGCCATGATCATATTCCTTAAATATATAAAATTTGAATAGTTACTTTATAAAGAATATATATTACTCTTCAACAATTGCTAAAATATCACTTTCATTTAAAATTAGGAATTCTTCATTATCAATCTTTTCAGTTTTTGCACCATATCCTTCATTAAAAATAACAATATCACCTATCTTAACGTCTAATGCTTTTATTTTACCATTTTCTAAAACACGACCATTACCCACTGCAATTACTGTCCCTCGAGTTGATTTTCCTGCAGCAGAACCAGTTAGTACAATACCTCCTGCTGATTTTGATTCAACTTCTTTTTTTTTTATAATTACTCGATCATGCAATGGACGAATTTTCATGAAATTAATCTCCTTTAAAAAAAAATTTAAACATAAAAAATTTTTTATTACTTATTCTTGTAAAATATTTTAAAGTAGACTGTTATCATAACAAATTTAATTATAAGGATACATATAAAATTTTTCAAGAATAATATGTTATTTTGATATAGAACGGAACATATATAAAATATGAAAATAAATTTTTATAAAAAAATAATAATATTTAATAAATAAAAAGTATTGACATATACTATAACTTTATGTTTTAATAATAATTTAAAAGAATAAGGCCCGAATAGCTCAGTCGGTAGAGCAGGGGACTGAAAATCCCCGTGTCGGTGGTTCAATTCCGCCTTCGGGCAAAAAATAAATTCCTATTTTCCAATACAAAATTCTTTAAAAATTTCTTGCATAATGTCATCTGAAGTAATAGAACCCGTAATTTTATTTAATAAATCTTGCACTATTTTTAAATCTTCTGCTAATAACTCAATATTTTTTAAAATAAACCAATTTTTCTTCATATTTTTCACGTGCTTGATTATTACATTAAAAACCTCTAAATGTCTTTGACGCGCCAAAAATTCTGTCTCTGCATCAGAACTCATTAACCCACTAATTATTTTTTTTAAATGATTTTTTAACAAATGAATACCTAATCTAAATTTTGCAGAAATAAAAATATATGTCCGCCCGTTATAATATTTTCTTATAAAAGGCTGTATATTTGAAATATCGCATTTATTAATTAAAATTGTCACTTTTTTTTTATGAGTTAATTTTCTAAGAAAATTCAAAATAATCGTTTTTTGATTTAATATTGATCGCGTATTATCAAGTACTAAAAAAATATGATCCGATGATAAAATTTTTTTCCAGGCTTTATTAATACCTAATTTTTCAATAATATTATTTGTTTTTCTCAAACCTGCAGTATCAATTAATTGTATAATACAATCTTTAATTTTTATATGTTCATATAAAACATCCCGTGTAGTACCTGCAATATTTGTTACTATTGCAGAATTTTTACATGATAATAAATTAAATATTGTAGATTTTCCAACATTAGGTTCTCCAGAAATAACAATTTTTATTCCATCATGAATAACGTTCTGTATTTTTATTTTTTCATAAATATCATTTATTTTTTTAAAAATACTTT
Organism: Buchnera aphidicola (Sarucallis kahawaluokalani); assembly: GCF_005080725.1. Taxonomy (NCBI): domain Bacteria; kingdom Pseudomonadati; phylum Pseudomonadota; class Gammaproteobacteria; order Enterobacterales; family Erwiniaceae; genus Buchnera; species Buchnera aphidicola. Next base: position 15,315 of record NZ_CP032999.1, on the reverse strand, counting down.
TTAAATTTAAATCTATTTGTGTGTTGTGTATTACATAATCATCTTCTGGAAAATTTAATATTTTTTCAACAAAAACTCTGATATGAGCAATTTTATTAATTAAATAATTAATTTTTTTTGAAAAATCACCTTTTAAAGTTCTCAATGCCGATTTTATACTAACAGCAGAAGTTGAATGAATTAACTTTATAATTGCTTCAGCTTGTATTAAATCAATTTTACCATTTAAAAATGCTCGTTGTGAAAATTCCCCAGGACGAGCAATACGAACGCCTTCAAAACATAAAATCGACTTCATTAATAAATCTAAAATCACTGGATTACCATGCCCTTGTAATTCTAATACATCTTCACCAGTAAAAGAATTTGGATAAGGAAACCATATTGCAATACCTTCATCAATTGCTACACCTTTATAATCAAAAAAAGTTGCATGATATGCATATCTTGCAGGAGGCAGTACACCTAATATCTTATATGCAATTTCTTTAGAACGTGTACCTGAAATTCTTAATATACCTACTCCAGATCGTCCATAAGGAGTAGATTGAGCTATTATCGTATCATTCATTATATTATATTCTTAAAATTGATCATTGAAATTTAATATTACCTTTTAGTGAACGATGAATAATAATTTGTTGTATTATAGTTACTACATTACTGACAATATAATATAATACTAATCCTGCAGGAAACCATAAAAAAAAACAAACAAAGAATATAGGTGCAAAATTAATAATTTTCTCTTGTAATGAAAGAGGAAAGTAATTAGTAGGAGCTGTTTTTTGCATAAAAAAAATTGTTATACCCATTAAAATTGGTAAAATATATAATGGATCTTGCGCAGATAAATCATAAATCCAAAAAATAAACGGTGCGTGTCTTAACTCTACTGCATTAACCAACATATAATATAAAGCTAAAAAAATTGGCATTTGTAATAATACTGGCAATAATCCACTTAAAGGATTAATATTATTTTTTTTATATAATTTTAATATTTTTGAATTTAATTTCTTTTTGTTATCATTAAATTTTTTTTTAATATAATTTATTTCTGGTTGTAGTGATTTCATTTTTATTGTTGCGATATATTGCGCTTTAATCAATGGATACGTAATACAACGAATAATACATGTAATAAAAATAATTGCATAACCCCAATTATTTAAAAAATAATGCAAAATATTTAACAAATTAAATAATGGTTTTGATAAAAACCAAAACCAACCATAATTTATTGTATCACTAAAATACGGTGCAATATACGACATTTTATTTTGTATTTTAGGACCAATCCATAAGATTGTTCTTTTTAATACTTTTGAACCAGGGGTAATAACAATATTTGACATTTTATACCATATAGTTACATTACTATGATGATCATGTGTGATATAAACAGTATTTTCATCTGATTTATCTAAAATCCAAGAAATAACGAAATATTTTTGTAATAATGCAATCCATCCACCTTGAGAAATATAATTTGATTCTTTTTTATGTAAAATATCAAACAAACTATACTCTTTATAATTTGAAAAATTTTTAGAACATGCAAAATCCTGAAACTGATTATGTATAGAATGTGTATTATTATGAGATTGGATATTTTTTTGTTTTAAAGAACCAAATATACGATATGATATCTCACTTTTACTATGGTTACAAATCTTGTATTCTATTCCAATATCATAAGACCCGTGTTTAAAAATAAATATCTTTTCAATATGCATACCATTATTTGTATCTGCAATACATCGAACAAATAATACTTTCTGACCATTTAATAATTTAAAATCTGTATTATTAATACTATATTGTATATTTTTTATATAACCAGAAGTGCCAATTTTATACCATATTTCACTATTTACAGTATTTTTTTTTAAATTATCGTGATTTATTAATTCAAGTTTTTTTAATGATGTTAATTTCTCTTGATAATTTAACAACCTACTTTGATAAATCTCTCCATTATATAAATTAATTTTTATATCCATCACATCAGTTTTTACATGAATCAATTGATTATTATTCAACTGTTTTTTTTGTTCTGAAATATTATATAAAATTTCTGTTTTTAAATTCTTAAATTTATCTACCTGAGTAGTCCATAATTTCCATACAAATAATGAACATGATAATAATATAAAAATTAAAAAAAAACGCTTTAAACGCATGTGAAATATTCTCTTTTTTTTTTTGTAAAATTATGTAGATACAATTTACATATATAAAAATATAAAATAAAAATATAAATATAAAATATGATATTTAACAATATTTTTAATATCTATTAAGTGTTTTTATATTACAAATAATATTTTATCCATAAATTATTTAAAAAATTTTTTATTTCTAAACGATTTAATTTTAAAATATTTGGTTTAATTAAAATAATAAAATCTAATTTTTTTAAATGATGTTGAGATAACCGAAAACTTTCTCTAACCAATCTTTTAATTAAATTACGTTGATAAGATAATTTAGATACTTTTTTTGAAATAATAATACCTAACCTAGGATAATTAAATTGATTTTTAATATTGAAAATAATTACAATCGAATGATGATTTTTTTTAGAGATATTAAATACTTTTTTAAAATCAGTAGTAGTTAATAAACGTAAATTTTTTTTAAAATTATATCGATAATATATATTCATTTCATATGTGTAGATACTGTGAGTCGAATTCTTAATTTATTTCTTCTGCGGGATAAAATCTGACGACCAGAACGAGTAGCCATTCTCGCTCTAAACCCATGTACACGATTTCTTTTTAAAACAGAAGGTTGAAATGTACGTTTCATAAAATCTCCTAACATATATAATATTAAACATAATAATATAAACTATAAAAATAAATTTAGTAATATTTATGCTGTATAGTATAAAAAAATACTCTACAATAAATAATGTAATATTGTATATAAAATAATTCATAAATAATTATATAATTAATTTTCATTATGAAATACATAAAATAAATTATATAACATAAATAAAATATTTTATATAAAATCAATATATGATTTATTATGTTAATTAATTTGAGTCATTATAATTTAAAACACCTATTGATACAAAATGAAATTTATTATAAAAAAAAAATTTTTTTTAAAAACAATTCAAAAATTAAATAACATTATTTGTATAAATACCGAACACCCTATTACAAATAATATCTTATGTTGTATAAAAGATAATATAACATATTTAATGAGTACAAATTTAGAACTAGAAATAATTTCCAAAATACACTGTAGTAAAGTTTTTAGCTTTGGTGAAATCCTAATACCTGGAAAAAAAATATTAAATATTATACGTAGTTTTCCACAAAATGCAGAAATTAATATTACTATTAATAATAATAGTATGGAATTACAGTACCAAAATATTTATTTTTCATTAAATATAATAAATGCAAAAAATTTTCCAAGATTTAAAAGGAAAGAAATAATACATAATCTTACAGTTAATCAAAAAAAATTTAAAAATATGATTTATAACACACATTATGCAATGGCTAAACAGGATATACGACACTATTTAAATGGAATGAATATTAAAATCAAAAATAATAAAATTTTAGCAATTGCAACCGATGGATATCGTATGGCATTTGCATACACAAAATATAATCATGCAAAAACAAATATATCAATTATTATTCCATATAAAACAATATTAAAGTTAATTCAAATACTAGAAGATACAGATGATTTATTTCAAATACATATTGGAAAAAAAATTATTCAATTTAATTTAGGAACCGATATTATATCTAGTAAAATTATTGATCAGCAATACCCGAACTGTAAAAATTTCTTTATAAAAAAATTTGATAAAATTATTTCTATAGATAAAGATAAATTAAAACAAGCGCTTATAAGAGCATCAATTCTAATACATCAAAAACTACAAGGTGTACGAATTACTATGAAAAATGGATTATGTATCGTAACATCAAATAATGAAAATGACGAAAAAATTAAAGAAAAATTTCAAATCAATTATTTTGATATACCAATAGAAATAACAATAAATATTAAATATATTTTAGATGTAATACGTACTATTCAAAATAGTACAATAGATATATTACTTACTAATAATAGCTCTGCTATTTATATCAAATGTACTAACATAAATAATTCATATCATATTATTATGCCATTAGTTTTGTAAAATATTAACTAATATTTTATTAAACATAACATGGATAAAAGGAATACTACAAAAATGTATAATTCATCTAATATTAAAATTTTAAAAGGGTTAGATGCAGTTCGAAAACGTCCAGGAATGTATATTGGTAATACCGATGATGGTAGTGGATTACACCATATGGTATTTGAAGTTGTAGATAATGCTATTGACGAAGCTCTTGCTGGATATTGTAAAAAAATTAATGTTATTATTCATACTGATCAATCTATTTCTGTAAAAGATGATGGTCGGGGCATACCAACAGATATTCATCCAGAGGAAGGTATATCAGCTGCAGAGGTAATTTTAACAATGCTACACTCCGGAGGAAAATTTGATAATAATACATATAAAATCTCCGGAGGTTTACATGGAGTAGGAATTTCCGTTGTAAATGCATTATCTAAAAAACTAAAATTAAAAATATATAAAAATGGATATATATATTACCAAAAATATAAATATGGCACACCAGTAAATAAATTAAAAATTATTGGAAAAACAAATATCACAGGTACAAAAATTCATTTTTTACCGAATGATAAAATTTTCAAAAATATTATTCACTTTCAATATGAAATCATTGCAAAACGACTAAGAGAATTATCTTTTTTAAACGAAAATATTGAAATTCATATTCAAGACAAATCAAAAAACATACAAGATAAATTTCACTATACAGGTGGATTGCAAGAATTTATTAAATTCTTACATAAAAGAAAAGAAAAACTAATACATGGACAAAGCATATATTTTAATTCTAAAAAACATGATATTCAATTAGAAGTAGCAATGCAATGGAATAATACATTTAAAGAAAAAATTTATTGTTTTACAAATAACATTCCACAAAAAGATGGAGGTACACATTTATCAAGTTTTCGAACAGCGGTAACAAGAACTATTAATCACTATATTCAAAAAGAAGGTTATAATAAAAAAAATAAAATCCACACAATTGGAGATGATATACGTGAAGGATTAATCGCTATAATATCTATTAAAATGCAAAATCCAAGATTTTCTTCACAAACAAAAGAAAAATTGGTTTCATCTGAAGTTAAATCTGTAATAGAATCAGAAATCACAAGATATTTATCAGAATTTTTATTGGAACATCCAAAAGATGCAAGAAATATTATTAATAAAGTTATTCATGCAGCAAAAATTCGAGAAGCAGCAAAAAAAATTAGAGAAATTAATAAAAAAAAAGGAATATTTGATATTAGTGGATTACCTGGAAAATTATCAGATTGCCAAGAAAAAAATCCAAAATTATCAGAAATTTACTTAGTTGAAGGAGATTCTGCAGGAGGTTCTGCTAAACAAGGTAGAAATAGAATTAATCAGGCTATTTTACCATTGAAAGGAAAAATACTTAATGTTGAAAAATCAACATTCGAAAAAATGATTGCATCACAAGAAATTAATGCTATTATTACTGCCTTAGGATGTGGAATTAAAAAAAAAGAATATAACTTAGAAAAACTAAGATATCACAGCATTATCATTATGACCGATGCTGACATTGATGGATCACACATCCGTACATTATTATTAACGTTTTTTTATCGATATATGCCAGATATTATTAAAAAAGGTCACTTATATATAGCACAACCTCCGTTATATAAAATTAAACAAGGAAAAAAAGAAATATATATTAAAAATGAAGAAGAAATGTATAAAACACAAATTAAAATTGCATTGAAAAATCTAATATATATTAAAAAAAATATTAATAACCATATTACGTACTCACAAAAATTTAAACAAATAATTTTAGAATATCAAAATATTCAATACTCTTTAAAAGAAAAACAATATCATTTTTCTACATATATGATAGAAGAATTAATACATCAACCCATGCTGCATAATTTACATAACAAAGAAAATGTAAAAAAGTGGACAAAAGGTATGATAAAAAACTTAAACCAAAAAACAAAATATTCAAAATATTCCAGTAAAATTCAAACAAATAATCTTGAATACAAAATATTTGAACCTATAATTTTTGAATTTAATAGTTTAAATTCTAAGAATAGTACTTATTATATTACGGAAAAATTATTATCAAGCCCGGAATATAAAAATATGCAAAACATAAAAAAACAATGGAAAATATTAATAGAAAAAAATGATTATATACAACGGGGAAATAAAAAAAGTAAAATTACTAGTTTAAAATCTATAACTGATTGGTTAATATACGAAGTACAACAAGAAATATATATACAACGTTATAAAGGGCTTGGAGAAATGAATCCTGAACAATTATGGCAAACTACAATGAATCCTCAAACCAGAAATATGTTACAAGTAAAAATTAAAGATAAAATTACCGTTGATAAATTATTTACTACTTTAATGGGAGATGCAGTGGAACCCCGAAAATTTTTTATTGAAAAAAACGCCTTAATGGTTGAAAATATTGATATTTAAATCACCAAAAATTATTTATGTAATATTAAATATTTTTTTATTATCTTTAATTTTATTTTAAGATTTACTAATTGATCTTGTAAAATATGTTGATTTCCATGTTTCATGTGCACAATTCTATTTTTAATATCATTACGTTTTTTGATTAACTGATTATAATTTAATTCATTTAAAAAACACGATTCATCAGGTAAAATATAAATAACATTTGGTTGCACTTCTAAAATTCCATTGGAAACATACAATTTTTTTTCTTCAAATTCAGTAAAAATACGTAATACACTTGGACGAACCATAGTTAATAGAGGAGAATGTCCTGGATAAATATTTAAAACACCTTCATATCCATTAACATGAATTTTTTTAATATAACCATGAAATAAATATTTTTCAAGGCTAATAACATGCAAATAAGTATTCATTTTCAAATACCTAAATTAATTTATAATGTTTTAGATTTTTTTATCGCATCTTCAATATTTCCAGTCATATAAAAAGCTTGTTCAGGTAAATCATCAAATTCACCATCAAGAATACCTTTAAACCCACGAATATTATCTTTTAAAGATACATACTTACCTGGAAATCCTGTAAATACTTCAGCGACAAAAAATGGTTGTGATAAAAACCTCTGAATTTTCCTTGCTCTCGACACTAATAATTTATCTTGTTCGGATAATTCATCCATGCCTAATATTGCAATAATATCTTTTAATTCTTCATATCTTTGTAAAATAGATTGTACGCTACGTGCTGTATCATAATGTTCTTTTCCAATTACTTCTATATCAAGTTGTCTACTTGTGGAATTTAAAGGATCAACTGCTGGATAAATACCCAATGATGCAATCTGACGACTTAATGTAATCGTAGCATCTAAATGAGAAAAAGTAATTGCTGGAGCTGGATCTGTTAAATCATCTGCTGGTACATATACCGCTTGTATCGATGTAATAGATCCTTTAGTAGTTGAAGTAATTCGTTCTTGCAACAAACCCATTTCTTCAGATAAAGTAGGTTGATACCCAACCGCAGAAGGCATTCGCCCTAATAATGCTGACACTTCCGTTCCAGCTAAAATATACCGATAAATATTATCTATAAATAGTAACACATCTTTTCCATCATCTCTAAATTTTTCTGCTATAGTTAATCCGGTAAATGCTACTCTAAATCTGCTACCTGGAGGTTCATTCATTTGACCATATACTAAAGCTACTTTATCTAATACATTAGAGGTTTTCATTTCATGGTAAAAATCATTACCCTCTCGTGTTCTTTCACCAACACCAGTAAATACTGAATATCCAGAGTGTTTTACGGCAATATTACGAATTAATTCCATCATATTCACTGTTTTACCTACACCGGCACCACCAAATAAACCAATTTTACCTCCTTTACAAAAAGGGCAAATCAAATCAATTACTTTAATTCCAGTTTCTAATATTTCTTGCGCGTTAGATTGTTCTTGATATGTAGGTGCTGAACGATGAATATCCCAGTATTCTGGGTCTGTACCGTCGACATTTTTAATTGGACCGAGCATATCTATTGAATTACCTAAAACATCAATAATCCTACCTAATGTAGCGCAACCCACGGGTACTCTGATATAATGACCAAGATTAATAACTGACAACCCGCGTTTTAATCCATAAGAAGAACCCATCGCAATAGTACGTACAACACCTGAACCTAATTGTTGTTGCACTTCTAGTGTTAGTATTGTATTTCCATTTTTTACTTGTAATGCATGATATATTTTAGGAATATATTTCTTTTGAAAGACTACATCAATGACTGCTCCAACTACTTGTATAATTTTTCCAGTTTTCATAGTTATCCTTATAATATTAAAATATCAGTTAATATCTGTAGAAGATCCTGAAATAATTTCAATAATTTCTTGTGTAATACTATATTGACGTATTTTATTATATAGTAATTGCAATTCTTGAATTATATTTTCACTATTTTCAGTTGCAGTTTTCATAATTACCATTCTACAAAATTGTTCACATACAATATTTTCTAAAATTAACTGAAATATTTGAAATAAAACATATCTTTGTAATATAAAATCTATTGCTAACATTGATTCAGGTTCATATAAATAATCCCATTGATTATATTTTGTATACCCTATATCTGTAAAAAAATTTGATGCTAACGGTAACAACTGTAAAACATATGGTTTTACTTTATTTAAAGTATTATTATTACCTATGATAAAAAGTTTATCACAATGATTGTTATTGAAACTATTAATTATTTTTTTTGTTACAGGATATAACATTTCATATGTTATATTGTCATCCAAATTAATAACTTGTTGAATATTTGCGTAATTATAATTCTTAAAAAATAAAATACTTTTCATTCCCATTAAGTATAAATTACATTTCACATCTTTTTTATTATATTTCTGAATGAGGCTAATAGCTTTCTTAAAAACATTATAATTAAGATTACCACATAAACCACGATTAGAAGATAAAATAATAATATTAACAGTATTCACTTTAGATCGTTCATACAAAAAATTACATTGATATTTTAATGTACTGTCAAATGTATGAGAAATAATTTTTTTAATACCATATAAATACGATGCACTAATTGATATTTTTTGTTTTACTTTTTTCATTTTAGAAATTGCAATCATTTCCATAGTTTTTGTAATTTTTTGAGTATTTTTTATACTAATAATTTTATCACGTATAATTTTGGTATTCGCCATGTATAATAACCTTTATATGATTTAATAATACAAATTTTGTTTTAAAATATTACTTATTTAATATTGATTTTTTTTAAAAATCTTAATATTTTTAATAATTTCTTCTTGAATTTCCTTTGTATATACATCATTAGTATTAATTTTTTTTACAAGATCGATATGATGGTTATTAAAATAATTTAACATATTTTTCTCAAATATAGAAATTTTATCCACTGATACATCATCAAGAAAACCATATTCTGCAGCAAAAAATATAATAGCTTGTTGTGCAACTGACATTAAATAATGTTGTTTTTGTTTTAATACCTCAGTAATTTTTTCGCCATATTGCAATTGTTTTTTAGTCACTTCATCTAAATCTGTAGAAAATTGAGCAAATGCAACCAATTCACGATATTGAGCTAAAGCTATTCTAATTTTAGAAGATAATTCTTTAATAATTTTGGTTTGTGCAGCACTACCCACTCTGGAAACCGATATACCAGGATTAATTGCGGGGCGAATACCAATATTAAATAACTTAGATTCTAAAAAAATTTGACCATCAGTAATCGAAATTACATTAGTAGGTATAAACGAAGAAACATCTCCAAATTGTGTTTCTATGATCGGTAATGCAGTTAAAGATCCTGTTTGATTTGTTATTTTTATATGACTACGCTTTTTTACACTATCAGTATTAATACGTGCTGCTCGTTCTAATAACCTAGAATGTAAATAAAATATATCACCGGGAAATGCTTCTCGACCTGGTGGACGTCTAAGTAATAGAGAAATCTGACGATAAGATATAGCATGTTTCGACAAATCATCATATACAATTAATGCATTTTTTCCACAATCTCTAAAATATTCTCCCATAGCACAACCAGAATAAGGAGCTATGTATTGCATTACAGGTGCTTCAGAAGCAGATGCATTAACAATAATTGTATGCTGTAATGCATTGTATTTTTCTAATTTATCAACTACATTACGTACCGTAGATTGTTTTTGCCCAATTGCAACATAAATACATAAAACACCTGATTTTTTTTGATTAATAATAGTATCTATAGCTAATGTAGTCTTTCCGGTTTGACGATCACCGATAATTAATTCTCTTTGTCCCTTACCAATTGGAACCATGGAATCCACAGATTTATATCCAGTATATAGTGGCTCAGATACTGAAATTCTCTCAATAACTCCAGGTGCTTCTTTTTCAATAGGGTATAGTATTTTACTAACAATATCTCCTTTACCATCCATAGGAGATCCTAATGCATTAACAACACGACCTAACAAGTTAGATCCTACAGGAACACTGAGCATTTTACCTGTAGAATAAACACGCATACCTTCCGTAACATTACAATGATTACCTAAAATAACTGCACTCGTAATATCCTGTTCTAAATTTAAAGCTAATGCAAATAAATTGTTAGGCAAAGCAACAATTTCTCCGAACATTACTTCGGTAATACCATAAATTTTTATAATACCATCACTAACAAAAATAATAATACCTTCATTATAAATTTTTTTTAATATATTAAATTTCTCGATTTTTTTTTTAATTAAATCACTAATCTCATTTGAATGTAATTGCATATTTAATTTATTCTCATTTATGATATTAAAAAATTTGAAAATTCACAAAACCTATTTAAAATAGAATTATCAATCACTATATTATTATAACGAATAATATAACCATATAAAATACTAGGATCGGATTCACAAGTTAAAATAATTCGTTTATTAAATTTTTTTTCAAGAATTGAAGAAATTTTTTCTTTTTGCTGTTTTTTTAAATTCTGTATAGTAATCAATTTAACCTTTAAAATATTGTGATATTCATTATACAATGTAATAAATTGTTTAAAAATATCGTGCATTAAATATAATCTTTTATTCATGATTATTAATTGAATAAAATTTTTACCATAAGAATTAACATTTTTATTAAAAAATGATAAAATAATTTTTAATATAATATTATTAGGATATATAGAACTAAAAAATTGATGCAAATTTTTAATATGTGAAATATTTGACAATATTAATAAAAACTCTTTCCATTCTTCAAAAGATTTTTTTTTGATTGCAAGATTAAATATTGCTGTAGCATATGCACGAGATACAATTAAAGCATTTTGCACAAAATATTCCTCCTTATTTTAAAAAGTATTAATCATATTTTCAAAATTATGTTTTTTATATTTTGTATCAATTGTATTAATAATAATTTTATTTGCCATCATACTTGCTAAAGTACTAATTTCTTTAGTTAATTTTTTTTTTAATTGTATTTTTTTCATTTGAATTGTTACTTCTGCCTGTTGTAAAATTTTTTTTTTTTCTTTTTCTGCATAATATTTTGCACGCTCTAAGATTACTATTTTTTCTAAATTTGCAGATTTAATAATTTCTTTAGATTTATGCTTAGCTGTGTATATAATCTCATTTGCTTGATTATACATTTTTTGTATATCTTTTTTTGATTGTGAAATATTTGCAAACTCTTTTTGAATAAGATCTCTTCGATCATTAATGGTAATAATTAATTTGGGCCAAATATATTTCATGCAAAACCATATAAAAATAATAAATGAAATCATTTGTCCTAATATTGTTGCATTCAAGTCCATAAATTATATAATCCTATATTGAATAATTAATATTGTTATACAATATTATTGTTAAATAGAAAAAATTATTTTGAAAATGCAAAAATCATATATAATCCTAAACCAACTGCAATCATAGGAATGGCGTCAACTAAACCCATGACAACAAAAAATTGAGCTCTTAATTTTGGAATTAAATCAGGTTGACGTGCTGCTCCTTCTAAAAATTTTCCACCTAAAATTCCAATACCAATAGCTGCACCAATAGCAGATAAACCAATAATAATTGCAGCTGATAGATATAAGATATTTAAATTATTCATATTAATAATCCTTGATTTTTAATGAAAATATTATTTGTATTATTTTTTTTTAGATGTCATGGATAAATACACTATAGTTAAAGTCATAAAAATAAATGCTTGCAAAAAAATTATCAAAATATGAAAAATAGCCCATGGAACACTTAATGTCCACTGTAACCACCAGGGTAAAAACCCTGCAATTAATATAAAAATCATTTCTCCTGCATACATATTACCGAACAAACGCAATGCTAATGACATTGGTTTTGATAATAATGCTATTGTTTCTAAAATTAAATTAAATATATAAAAAACATAGTAATTAAAAGGATGTATAGTTAATTCTTTTGCAAATCCTATAAAACCTTTATTTTTTATATTATAAAAAATAATTAAACCAAATACTACTAATGCAATAGCAATGGTAATGTTAATATCTGCTGAAGGTACAATACGAAAGTATGGAATAGAAAAAATAACATATAGTAAATATGGTATAATATCTATAGGCACCAAATCCATAGTATTCATTAATAAAACCCAAATAAATATTGTTAATGATAATGCAGCAATTAATTTATTATGTGTATTATATATATCTTTTATATTGTTATTGACAAATTCTATAATTAGTTCAACAAAAATTTGTATTTTAGATGGGTTTTTTAAAGATATAAATTTTGTAGTATAATAAAAAAACAATAAAAAAAATGTTCCTAAGATAAAAGAAAATAATATTGAGTCAAAGTTCAAAATCCAAAATGTATCAATTCGTTCATTATTTAAAAATTTTAAATTTTTTAAATTAATTTGTAAATGCCTTAAATGATGGTGAATATATTGTATAGGATCAGATATTTTAGATAATAGCATGATTATAATAACCTTTATTAATAATAATAATAATTTATAAAATAAAAAATTATGTAATTATTAAAATATTTTTATTAAATACAGAATATATTCAAAATAAGTTTATTATAACATTTTATATTTTTAATGAAAAATTATTTTTTAAAATAAATTAATAAAATTGATATTGCAATAGGAGTAATACCAGAAATTCTTGAAGCTTGTCCAATAGAAGTAGGTTGATAATAATTTAATTTATTCATTACTTCAATCGATAGTCCTGGAATTTTAAAATAATTAAAATGATTCGGTAACATGGTATTTTCATACTTTTTATGCTTTTGAATTTCATACATTTGCTTTTTGATATAACCTTCATATTTAATTTGAACCATAACTTCAAATAATGCAGATATGTTTATTTCTTGAGAAAAAAATATTTTTGATTCTTTAATGTTATTAAAATTAATTTCTGGTCTTTTTAATAATTCATATCCATTAATATTATTTTTTAATTCAATATTAAATATTTTTTTTAATTCTATTGATTCTTTTGAATGCATATGAATCGTGATATTACGAATTCGATTACTTTCATTCTTTATATTTTTAATTTTTTTTTTATAATTTTCCCATCTATAATTATTTACTAATCCTATCTTTTTACCTAATGGAGTTAATCGCAAATCTGCGTTATTTTCTCTCAATAGTAATCTATATTCTGCACGTGAAGTAAACATACGATATGGTTCTTTAGTGCCTTTGGTACATAGATCATCAACTAATACACCTAAGTATGCTTCATTTCTTTTAGGAAACCATTTTTTGTTTCCTAATACACGTAAAGCAGCATTAACACCAGCTAATAATCCTTGAGCAGCAGCTTCTTCATAACCAGTTGTACCATTGATTTGTCCTGCAAAAAATAAACCATTAATAAATTTATTTTCTAGAGTAGGTTTCAAACTTCTAGGATCTATAAAATCATATTCTATTGAATATCCAGGCTGGATAATTTTTGCTTTTTGAAATCCTTGAATTGAATAAATAAATTCTTTTTGAATATCTAGTGGTAAACTTGTTGATATACCATTTGGATACGCCTCAATACAGTTAATACCTGCTGGTTCGATAAAAATTTGATGACTATCTTTATTTGGAAATTTTATAATCTTATCTTCAATAGACGGACAATATCTTGGACCAGAACTTGTGATGTTTCCTGAAAAAATTGGACTTCTATGTAAATTTCTTTTTATAATTTCATGGGTTTTTATATTAGTTTTTGTAATATAACACGAAATTTGTTTAACACGTTTAATTTTTTTACCAAGAAATGAAAAAATTGGAGTAGGTACATCTCCTGATTGTTTGATTAAATTTTTAAAATTAATTGTTCTGATATCAATTCTAGGTGGTGTACCAGTTTTTAACCTTTTAATTTTTATTGGTAATTTTTTTAATTTTTTTGATAAATGCATGGAAGCACTATCATTCATTCGTCCTCCAGAATAACTATTATCACCAATATAAATTCTCCCTCCTAAAAAAGTTCCAGTAGTTAAAATTATGGATTTTGCATAAAATATATTTTTATTTACAGTTTTTACACCTAAAATACAATTTTTTTTTATTATTAAATCATAAACTTCTATTTCTATAATTTTTAATTTTGATGTTTTTAATAATGTCTGTTGGATGAAATTTTTATATATTTCTCGATCTACTTGTGTTCTTGTTGCTTGTACAGCAGGTCCTTTTGTCTCATTTAAAATTCTTGTTTGAATTCCAGCAATATCAGTAGCAAGAGCCATAATACCACCTAGTGCATCTATTTCTTTTACTAAGTGACTTTTCCCTATTCCGCCTATAGCGGGGTTACATGATAAATTACCTAAAGTATTTATTTTATGTGTTAATAATAACGTTTTACAACCAATACGTACAGAAGCTAGTGTGGCTTCTATTCCAGCATGTCCTCCGCCGACTACAATAACATCAAAATATTTATTATAAAAATGCATTTATTATCCATATGATAATTGTGAGTAATGTAATATTAGTTTGTTGCATAAAAAGTTTTATATATATTAATTCAGTATTTAATATTTGCATGAAAATTAATATATATCATTCAAG